>JBOGHY010000021.1:0-22344 GCA_050742375.1 Acidimicrobiales bacterium
CGTCGCGAGCCAGGCGCTCTTCGTGGCGGACCGATCGCCGGCGCCACCGCTTCGCGGATTCCTTGCCGATGTCCGTTCGGTGTTTCCGCCGGTCGACAAACCCCGCAAACGACTTGGGTCCGAGGCGAGTCACCTCGCCAGCGTGCTCTCGCGGGGAGCGCTGTCGGGACGGCTCGACTTCGCATGAATGTACGCCTGCGGCGCGTACCACAGGATTTTGCACCTGAAAGGGTGCCACCCCCCGTCGACTCCTGACCAGGTACGCATCCCCGAACAGGGACGCCGCTGGCGTCGTTCACAACTTCCACGCCACTGGTCAGATCGCAAGAGGGACGGTGAATGGGGCTTCTTGGCGACATGAGTCGCCGGAAGTGTTGTCTTCCATGGCGTGGAACCCGTCGCTCGCCCGCGCCGGCTCTCACCCTTACTAGGGGGTCGAGGGTGCCGGTTTCGGACATATTCCGCCGCGAGCGACTTGAGGAGGCCGCCCCACGACCCCGCTGACAAGGACAAGTGCCCGTCGTTGCGCACAGAGGTCCCCGGGCGCTTGGGCGGGTGCAGGACGAGCCCGTGAACAGCAAGAACGCGCCGGACCGAGGATGGGCCGACGAAGACGGTGTTGGTGTAGGAGCCCCGGTGGGCGAGCTTTCGATGCGAGCGGTCGATGTCGCCCCAGTCGTGGTAGAGGGCGATGATCGCCTGGACCTCGTCGTCCAAGAGGCCGTGCATCGGGTGGACGCCGGAGGGGTGGTCCTCCAGCTCGCCGGCGGCCCGGCGACCCATCCAGCGGTAGGCCCGGACCTCGGCAAGCTCGAGCTCCCGACACGCCGAGGCGTTGCTCCAGCCCGACGCCGTGGCGTCGTCGATGAGCCCCAAGAGGACTGCCCTGGTGGCCGCGTCCACCCGGCGCGGGACCCGGCCACTCAGCCCCAGCGCCCTTTTCCCTCGATGACCATCAACTTGACCGCCATCTCCTTCAGGGCCTCGCCAAGACGGGCGGCGTCGATCCGGGCGGCCTCGAGCTCGAAGTCCCGCTCCTTGGCGCGGCGTCCCGGGCGGGCCTTCGCCAGCGCCTCCAGAGCGCCTTCCTTGGCGACGGTGCGGATGTGCATGATCACGCTCCGATCCACCTGCCAGGCCTCGGCGGCTTCGATGACGGTCACCTCCTGGCGGACCAGCTGGAGGAAGGTCTCGTACTTCTGCAGGGGCTCAAGAACCGCTTGGCTCGCCGGTCCGCACGGTCGGTTCCACGGTCTGGATCGGTCATGATCTGATGTTCCTCCACAGGTCATGGGAACCCGCGGATGTGGTCTGATTCCGAAGCCGATCCCTATCGCGACGTCAAGCGTAAACCACGCTCTAAACACACTGCTGTCCTCAGCATCAGATGGGTGCGGTTTGATGTCGGGTCTAGAAGAATGAGGACCCCAATCGACCTCTGTTCACAAAGACACCTACGCCTGGGGCCAAGCCTCCATAGCTTCGCGGAGCGCACGCGGTCAGTAGCGATCAGCATTGCGTCTTGTCAGACCGGCGATCCTCCGCCATTACGTCACCGGGCGCCTCGAAGCCTCACCACCCGGTGACTGCTAACAGAAATGCTGAACTCACATCATTTACGTTGGATTCAGGCTAAGGTCGCCTCGATGCCGACGACCGATCCTCGACGACCGCTCGAGGCCGAACTCGAGCTCGGGGTGGCCGACGGCTTCGTGCTGGCGGCAGTCGGGGATTGCATGATCTCCAGACCGATCAGTGAGCTCGCAGGGGCCGATGAGGCGATTGCCGGCGTCTTCGACTTGCTGCGTGGCTCCGACATTGCCTGCGGCAACCTCGAGACGTCGATCCTCCGGCCCGATGTGCACGATGCCTTTCCATGCTCAGACGGCGGTGACTGGACGATGCGAGCTGAGCCGTCGGTCGCCGCAGCTCTTCGTGCGATGGGGATCGGCATTGTCGCTCGGGCGAACAACCATGCCCTTGATTGGGGAGTTGCCGGCATGCGAGAGACGAGCCGCCTGCTCGACGAGACAGCGGTCGCCCACGCCGGTACCGGCGAGCACCGCGGGGCCGCCCGAGCGGCCGGGTACGTCGAGACAGCCGGCGGCAGGGTCGGGCTTATCTCGTTCACCACGACGTTTCGTGGCACGACGGACGCCTTGCCTCCCCGCGGTGCCGCCCCGGCGAGGCCGGGAGTGAGCGCTCTCAGGCTGAAGCGTCGATTTGTCGTACCATCCTCCACCTTTGATGCTGTCGCCGCCCTTAGCCATCTTGTGCCCGATCCCGACAGTTATGGCGAGGAGGCTCCCAATCCCGACGGCATAGTGTCGTTTCTTGGACAGCGCTTCGAGACCGGGGACGTGGACGACCCAGTTCGCCGCTACGACGTGAGCGAGCTCGACGTCGGCGAGCTGCGGGCGGCAGTGCGCCTCGGCAAGCAGCATTCGGATCTCCTCGTGGTATTCGTGCACTCGCACGAGGGCTCTCGGGGAGTCGGGACGACCGAGGAACCGGGCGAGTTTCTCCACGAGCTTGCGCATGACCTCATCGACGCGGGCGCCGACGCCTTCTTCACAACCGGCATCCACCGTCTCGGGCCTGTCGAGGTGTACCGAGAAAGGCCTGTCTCCTACGGGCTCGGGAACTTCATCTGCAGCGACCTGCAAGAGCCGCTCGGCGCCGACCTCCATGAGGAGAACCAGTCCGTGGTTCGACGGGTGGTCGGGGCCGAGGCGGTCACGGATGCCGACCTGACGAACGTGTTGAACGCCGGCTGCTTCTCAGACCCGGCGTGGTTCACGAGCGTAGTGATGCGCGCCCGCTTTGCGCGGGAGGGACTTGTTGGGCTGGAGCTCCACCCGATCACGCTCGGCTACGGAGAGCGGCTGACGAGAAGCGGCATCCCCGCCCTCGCACCGTCGGACGTCGGCCGAGCCGTTCTCGACAGCTTGACCGCTTCCTCGGCGCGTTACGGTACGACCATCGAGGTCGCTTCGGGCGCCGGCGGGCACCTCTGGGGCTCGGTGATGTCGAAGCCGGTCTGACCCGGCTGTGCGAAGTGGCTCAGGACCCCGGCTGGCGCTTCACAGCCCGCGCTGTCGGGGCGGCGCCGGCCCGGCCACCAGGGCAAAGCAGCAACGGCGTGCCCCGTCCAGACTGATCTCCAGCCGTTCTCCCTCGAGGGGCAGCCGGACCGTGAGGCCGTCGCCTGCCCATCGGTCGGACGCAACCGGACGGACGGTTCGCGGCGGCGCCAACCCGACGGTGATCTCCAGTGCTGCCGGGCCGGCCCCGTAGGCGGTTGCGACCGTGGCGTGGGCGCGCAGCTCCTCGCTGAAGTAGGTGGCGGGAAGAGACGGGGGTGGCGCCGGCGGTGGCGGTTGACCCTCCACCCGCACGTATGCCTCGGGCCACCTGCTGCCGACGGTCCGGTCGCGCCACAGCTCGTCTCCGACCTTGCGCAAACACATGGAGGCGGCATGCCCGACACCGACCCAGCTGCCATCGGACTCGCCTGCGAAACGGTAGGAGTAGCCATGCTCGACTTGGGAGAGGGTGCCGTCTTCGTTGGCGTGGATCTCCATGTGGACATCGAGTGCGGGGGAATACCAGGAACCGGCGACCGCAGGCTGCGCGGCGAGCGCCTTGTCTCGATCGAGCGGCGGAACAGCCGGCGGGTCCTCGACGCCGCAGAGCCGTCTGGCGACCGCCATCGCCATCTCGGCAGGGAAGGTGTCGTCCCGGTTCGCCATGACGGCGACGCCCTGGCGGCGCTCGATGAGGTAGACGAGAGCGGCACGGAAGCCGTCGATGCTTCCCGAGTGCCAGTGGAGGCGGTGCTGACAGATCGGGACCGCCTCGAGGCCGAGCGAGTAGGAAAGTAGCCGGCCATCGGTGAGCACGGCCGTCTCGAGAAGCTGATCACGGATGTCGCTTCCGAGCACGGCGCCGGTCAGCATGAAGTCGTACCAGCGGCCGAGATCGTCAAGCGAGGTGATGATGCCGCCGTCACCCACCGTCCTCTCGGTGATGTCGACCCTTCGCCAACCACCGTCGGGAGCCGGCGAATAGCCACTTGCCATGAGAGGTACCGGCACGAGCAAGTCGTCGCGAAAGCGCGTGATGCGCATACGCAAGGGCTCGAAGAGTCGCTCTCTCGCGAACTCGGCGAGGGACTGCCCACTGAGGCGGCGCACTGCTGTCGTGGCGATGGCAAAGCCGCTGTTCGAGTACGACCAGTCGGAGCCGGGTGGGAAGTCGACATCGGTCTGCCCGGCAATGAGGCTCATGAGACGGTCTTCGTCCATTCCGGCTATCGGCACGCCCGAGAGCTCGCAGAGCGAGTAGTACTCACGCATCCCGGCCGTGTGCGAGAGGCACTGCCGGAAGGTCACTGCTTCGTTGAGGGCCAGTTCGGGCAGGTGCTGACGGATGTCGTCGTCCAAGGAGAGCACCCCGTCGCGCTGCAACAGGAGGAGACAGCTGGCAGTGAGGTGCTTGCTGGCCGAGGCTATGTCCAAAACGGTGTCGACGCCGAGGGGGAGGTCGTGCTCGATGACGGCGAGGCCGGAGCAGGCATGGGATACGAGCCGGCCGCCGTCGTAGACGCCGATGACGTGGCCGGGGTCGTCTCCAGTGACGTACCGCTCGATCAGGCCGGAGAGCCCGAGTTCCTCCATCAGCCGGGCTGCGGCTCAGGTCCCGTCGCGGGGGAACTCGAGGTGCCACTGGCGACTCAAGACCCGCCGGCTTCCTTCCATGGCGTCGAGATGCATGGTCACGAGGAACTTGTCGCTCGTACCGGTCATCTCCCCTCGAGTCTCGACGGTGACGTCGAAGTCGCCGCGCCGTAAGAGGGCAGACTGCTCGGTGACCACTGTCGCCGAAAGAGGGTCTCGCTCCCGAATCCGGTAGATGGTGACGTTCGAGCCGTCCATCTCGAGACCGTCGGCAAGGCGTGAGCGGCCTCCAACGTCCCAGTCGAACACCACCGAGGACTCCTCGGTGACGAGGTCCGTTCGAAGCACATGGTTCGTCGGATGGCGGGCAAGGATGTCGAGGGGCATCGTCGGTGGACGTTCCGGTGGCCCGAATGGCGCTAGCTCGGTGTCGAGCGCCTCGGGCTCGCGCGCCGGTAGTTGACAGAAGCTGTCCGGGCCAAAGAAGAGCTCGAGCTCCACCTCCTCCGGCGGCGGCCAGAGCCAGGGCCAGTAGGTCGCGGAGACGGCGAGCCGGATGCGGTGGCCAACCTCGAAACGGTGGGCGATCGCCTTCATGGGGATCTCGACACGCTCTCTCTGGCCGGGGATAGCTGGATCCGATCGGTCGAAGCCGAGGCGGCGGCCGAGGTTCAGCATGCCGAAGCTGACCCGCAAGGAGGCTCCGTCCGGGGCGACGTCGCAGAGCCGCACGATGACGTTGGCGGCCGACCGGTCGCATGACAGAACGAGGTGCGCAGTCGGATGGCCGAGTATCTCGATCGGCGACTCGAGCGGCGCCGTCGTGAAGCTGAGCGAGCGGCCATCTTCGGCCCGTTGATCTCCTGTCCAGTCCCCGTAGCCGCCCTCGATCGTGATGGCACCGGCGTCGAGCCCGGCGCTCTGCTGGCCGCGGTGGCGCATTGGCGTCTCGAACTCAGCTCCGCCGTCGTCCGGTCCCGGCGCCGGCGAGTCAACCAGACCTGCTGGGCGAACGAACAGCTTTCGGGCCGTCGTACGGCCTGCTGGCGGCGGCCATGTCTCCTCCGCCACCCACCGGCCCGGTGAGGACTCGTGAAAGCTGGCCGGCCGGACGTACTCCTCCATCCAGGCGCGCAGCATGGGCTCGTCCATGATCCCCGTGTCTATGCCCTTCAGCCAGTGGTCCCACCAGCGCAGTGACTCCTCGAGGTAACCGATCGTCGGTCCCGGAACCGAGTTGTTGGGGTAGGCGTGAGCCCAGGGGCCGATGAGCCCCTTGCGGGGCCCGCCCAGCCCGGCGAGGAGACGGAAGATGGCGTCGCTGTAGCTGTCGGCCCAGCCCCCGACTGCGTACACCGGGATCTCGATGGCGGAGTAGTCCTCACACACCGATCCCTGCCGCCAGTAGTCGTCTCGCCGCTGATGGCTGAGCCACGGTTCGATGAACGCCGGAGTTTGCTCGACCCGCTGGCGCCAGATGTCACGCCAACGCTCCCCGGCGACGACCGGGTCGGGCGGCAAGGCATTCCACGTGAGCATGGAGACCGCCCACTGGAGCATGTCGACCGCCAACAGGCACCCGCCCCGATAGTGGACGTCGTCGGCGTAGCGATCGTCGGTGGCGCAGAGGGAGATCACCGCCCGGAGGGCGGGCGGGCGGTGGGCGGCCACTTGCAGGGCGTTGAAGCCACCCCAGGAGATGCCCGTCATCCCCACCGCCCCACTGCACCAGGGCTGTGCGGCCAGCCAGGCGATGACGTCCATGCCGTCCTGTTGCTCTTGGGGGGTGTACTCGTCTGTGATGATGCCGTCAGAGTTGCCCGTGCCGCGCAGGTCGACGCGGGCGCAGGCGTATCCGCGGGCCGCCAAGTACGAATAGATGGACGAGTCGCGCACTGCCAAGAGGTCGCTGTAGCGGTACGGCAGGAAGTCGAGGATGGCAGGCACGGGAGAAGTTGCTGCGTCCACGGGCAGCCAGATCCTCCCTGCCAGTCGTGTCCCGTCGGACATGGGGATGCGTTCGTGTTCGGTCGTCCGCACCTCACGGAGCTCTCGGTCATCGCCAGCCGTCGAAGTGCTCGTAGCGGTAGCGGCGCTCGTCGCGCTCGTCGTGGTCATCGTTGATCTCCAGTTCGTTTGACGAGATGGCAGGCCAGGAGCCGGTCGCCGACGGCGACGAGCGGCGGACGCCTGGCGCAGGCGCGGTGCACCTCGGGGCAGCGGCCGGCAAACGGGCATGCTCCGGATGGCACCCGGCGTTCCTCGTTGAGCCGGACGCGGGATGAGAGCTTGCGCTCCTCGGGTGTCGTGCCCGTGACTCCAGAAAGCAGGGCTCTCGTGTAGGGATGCTGCGGCGAGGCGGTGATCGATGTGGTCAGGCCCGATTCCATGATCGCCCCGGCGTAGATAACGACGACTTCGTCGCTCACCCGGCGGACCACGTCGAGATCGTGCGAGATGAACAAGTAGGCGAGGCCGCGTTCGGCTTGCAGCTGCAAGAGCAGGTTGATGATCTGGGCCTGAATCGAGACATCCAGCGCCGATGTCGGTTCGTCGCACACGACCAGCGAAGGGTCGAGTGCCAGCGCCCGTGCGATCCCGATCCGTTGGCGGCCCCCGCCTGAATAGTGTCCCGGCCGTGAGTCCAAGGCGGCCTTGGGGAGCCCGACGGCGTCGAGCAGCTCCCGGACGCGCTGCAGGCCGCCGTCGCGCCACAGGCCGTGGGCCATCAGGGGCTCGCCGACGATCTGGCGAAGCGTGCAGCGAGGGTCGAGCGCCTCGTAGGGATCCTGAAAGACCATTCCGACGTGACGGCGCACGGCTCGCAAACCTCGGTCTCGGCGGGGGTACGGCCGCCCTTCGTAGCGCAGCTCGCCACTGGTCGGCCGCTCGAGGCCGACTACGAGTCGGGCGACGGTGCTCTTGCCACAGCCGGATTCGCCGACCATGCCGAGCGTCTTGCCAGGCAAGAGAGAGAGCGACAGGTCGTCGACGGCCCGGGTCGTCCCGAATCTCTTGGTCACCCGAACGAGCTCGACGATGGGTGACTCCGATGGCCGCCCGTCCGCTCGGGACTCGGGCATGCCGGCGGGAAAGAGGCTGCGGGCATCTGCCGCCGCACTGGACGTCACGTCCTGGGTCATGGTCGCTCGGTCAGGTGACAGGCAACTCGGTGTCCAGGTGCGACCTCACGCATCTCGGGCACGGCGCTCGGGCAGGGTCCGAAGGCATCGACGCACCGCGGGTGGAAGGGGCAGCCAGGGGGGATGGTGTCGACCGGAGGCGAGCCATCGATGGCGAGGAACGGCTCCTTCGGGGCTGCCAGACGACCGCTCGTGAAGCTCGAGAGCAGGGCGCTCGTGTAGGGATGCACGGCCCGGCGGAAGACATCGAGGGCGCTGCCGTTCTCGACGAGACGCCCGCCGTACATGACGGCGATCTCGTCGGCTATCTCGGCCACGACCCCCATGTCGTGGGTGATCCACACCAGTGTGGTCCCGTAGTCCGCCTGCAGATCCTTGACTAGGGCGAGGATCTCGGCCTGCACGGTGACGTCGAGGGCTGTCGTCGGTTCGTCGGCGACGAGGAGCGCCGGTCGGAGGGCGAGGGCGATGGCGATCATCACCCGTTGGCGCATGCCGCCCGAGAGCTCGTGGGGGTACCTCCGGGCGGTAACTGCCGGGTCGCGGATACCGACCTTGGAAAAAAGAGAGACGGCCTCCGTCAGCGCCTGCTTCTTGCCCAGTCCGTGCCGGACACAGAAGACCTCGGCCACCTGGCGGCCGACTCGTTGGACCGGGTTGAGAGCGGCGGACGCATCCTGGGGTATGTAGGCGACGAGCTCACCTCTGGCCCGCCGGAGTGCCTCGCCTTCGAGGGCAAGCAGGTCGACCGAGCCGAGCAGCGCCCGCCCGGAGACGACCCGACCGACAGGCGGCAGGAGTCGGGAGATGGCAAGCGCCAACGAGGACTTCCCCGACCCGGACTCGCCCACCAGCCCGAGCACCTGTCCCGCTCCGAGGCTCACGGTTGCCTCCGTGACGGCCGGAAACTCTCCGTACCGCACCGAGAGCCCTTCGATCTGCAGGCTTTTGTCGGCTCGTTCAGCGGTGGCGACTCTCCCGGTGGCCGCCAGCGAGCCCGGATTGCTCATAGGGACTGAGCTCGCACCCGCGGGTCCACCACGAGGCGCAGGATGTCGACAAGCAGGTTGACGACCACGACTGCGGCGGCCGCGACGATGACCGTGCCCATGAGCACCGGGCGATCGACGTTGTCGAACGCCTGCACCTGCAACTGGCCGATTCCCGGCCAGGCGAAGATGTTCTCCACGAACACGACGCCCGAGAGGAACAGCGCCACGTCCATCCCTGCCATCGTGAGCACCGGCGGCACGACGATGCGGAACACGTGCCGTCGAAGGATCGCGCCGCGCGAGAGCCCCTTGGCGAGAGCGGTGCGGACGTAGGGCGCCGAGAGGGTCTCTCTCAACTGGTCGCGCACGACATTGGCGTAGTAGGGGGCGCCCAGCAGACCCAAGGTGATCGCTGGCAGGATGAGCTGCTCTGCGCCGAAGCCACCGGTCACAGGAAGGATCGGCCAGACGTAGCCGAAGAGCAGCAGGAGAACAAAGCCGAAGGTGAAGGTCGGCACGGAGAGAAGTCCGATGTTGAACGATGCGAGCATCCAGCTGCGTCGCGAGCGCAGGCCGTCCCAGAGGCCGAACGCTCCGCCGACGAGGAGCTCGACGGCGATTCCACCAGCCATGAGGAGGGCGGTGGCCGGCAGCCGACCGCCGACGAGGCCCGCCACCGACTGGTCCGAGACGTAGGAGTAGCCGAGATTGCCGTGGCTCGCGTTGCCGATGTAGCTGAGAAGCTGCTGCCACATCGGCCGGTTGAGGTGGAGGTCGCGGGTGACCTCGGCGATAACGAGGGCGCTGGCTTTCGGGCCGGCCACGGCACGGGCCGGATTACCCGGCACGACGAACTCGAGGATGAACGTGAGCACGAGGACGGCAAGGACCGTCACAGCCGCGAGGACGACCCGGAGCAGGACCTTGCGGGCGAAGGAGAGGCGCTCGGTGCGCTGCGCCGTCGTCGCGTCGATCCCTGTGGTCTCGGCGGAGCCGGCGGCGGCGACGAACTCGTCCCAGTCGAATGGAGTGCTCGTTTCGGTCATTTGTCGAGCCAGGTCTTCTCGCGCGCGGTCGGGCCGCGGTTGGTCAGCCCTTCGGAGATAAGCATGAAGGAAAGGACGGTGAGGATGATGATGACGAGCGGCTCCACGACGAGGTGAGGTGCGTAGCCAAGGGCATTCTGTCCCGCCTCGAGCATGTTGCCCCACTCGGGACGAGGCGGCTGGATGCCCGCGCCTAGGTACGACAGCCCCGCACCGATCGACACGACCGAAGCTGCGTCGAGCGCCGAGAGGACCAGCATGAGCGACGACAGGTGGGGGACGATGTGGCGGCGCAGGATCGTCCTGCGCGGTACGCCGGCTGCTATCGCCGCCTCGACGAACACACTCGTGCGGAGACGAAGGACCTCCCCGTAGATGACTCGGGCAGTCCAGGCCCAGTAAAGGGCCGTGACCACGATGACGATACCTTTGATCCCTTCGCCGACGACGCTGGCGAGGGCGAGACCGGAGACGATCGTCGGGACGGACAAGAAGACGTCGGTGATGCGCATGAGGATCTGTTCAACGAAGCCCCGGTAGAACCCGGCCACGAGTCCGACGACGATGCCGAGGCCCATGGATGTGACGGTGGCGATGAAGGTCATCTCGAGGTCGACTCGCCCTGCGGCGGCAAGCCGGGCCAGCATGTCGCGGCCGATCTCGTCAGTGCCGAGCAAGTGTCCCGGCGCACCGAGGCCGAGGGGAAGGCCCAGGCGGTTCAGGCCATCGCCATAGACGCGGTACGCAGAGCCGAAGACCGGGGCGGCGAGAGCGAACCCGATAAGCGCGGCGAGCAGCCCGAGCCCGGCCGCAAGCGGAGGGTTCGGGCGAAACCGGAAACGGCGCTCGGCAAGAGTCTCGGTCGGCTCACCCTGGAGCAGTACGGCCGCCACGACCTAGACCCAGAGGCGCTCGTAGCGCGTGCCCGTGTAACCCTGATATTGGAAGTTGTGCAGGCGCGGGTTTCGTCCGACGGGGAAGCCGACGTCGAAGAGGAACACCGCGGCAGCATCCTCCGCCAGAAGCTTCTCGATCTGTGCGACGTACACGTTGGATGCCGCCAGGCTCGTCTGGCTCTGGGCTTTGGTGACAAGGGTTTGGAGCTGAGGGCTGCTGTAGGAGACGGTGTTGTAGCCTCCCCCGGTCGTGTAGCAGGGGATGATGAGGTCGAGGGCACTCGGCTGCACCATCTCGTAGATGTCCTGGAAAGCATCCGTCCGAAGAGGCAGGGTCGTCGTGATCGTGTCCCAGGCCGACTCGCTCACGCTGTCGATGTTGAGCGTGACGCCGAGCTGCTGCCACTGCTGCCGGAGCAGCTGGGAGACGTCGTCCCACGGGCTCTCGCCGTCGGTGAGGAACTGGAGCGAAAAGTGCGAAACGCCCGCCTCGGCGAGCAGGGACTTCGCCTTCGCCACGTCGTAGCCGAACGGGGAGGTGATGCTGTGGTAATCGGTCAGGTTGGACGGCAGCGGGTAGCCCGAGGCGGTGTACAAGCCGTGGGTCACTCGCGCCAGCGCTTCGCGGTCGGTGCCCCAGTTGAGCGCCGAGCGAACCAACCTGTTGTTGAGGGGTGCCTTGGCGAGGTTGAGGGCTACCCAGGAGGTGGCGTTCAGCTTGACGTCGACCACGTAGGTCTCGAGCGAAGGCTGGGCCTCCACCTGCCCCATGACGTCACTGCCGATCCCGTCGCCGATGATGTCGATGACCTTCCGCTGCAACTGCAGCAACTCGAGCTCGTCATTGAGGCCCCAGGTGTACTTGACCGAGGAGAGATAGGGAAGCCCCTTCCAGGCGTAGTAGGGGTTGGGCACGAACGTGGCGTTCTGGTCGGCGGTGTTGTAGCTCTTCACCATGAAAGGACCGGTACCGACGGGGTTGGTGCCGAATCGGCTCCCCAGGCTCTCGACGGCCTCCTTCGGCACGGCGGCCATGAACGGTTGGGCCAGGTAGTTGAGGAAGGTGTAAACCGGCGAGGTGAGGCGCACCTCGAGCGTGTAGTTGTCGATCGCCCGCAAGCCGGAGACCGTCTTCGACTTGCCGCTCGCGACTTTCTCGGCACCTTCTATCGGGTAGAGGTAGGTGGAGGCCCAGGAGGCAACCTTCGGATCGAGCACCCGAGTCCAGCTGTAGACGTAGTCGTCGGCGACGACTAGGCGCCCATTGGAGAAACGGGCGCCTCTTTTGAGACGAATGACATATCGCGTCCTGTCCGACGAGAGTTCGGGCATCCCATCGGCGAGGGCCGGCGCCGCCGGGCCGTACGAGCCCGCGAACAGGTACAAAGGTGTGTTGAGCAGGCAGGTGATGGCTTCCCAGGCCTGGGAGTTGTACCCCAGGGCAGGGTCGTACGAGTTCGCCGCGTCGAGCCAGCCGGTCGAGACACTGCCTCCGTAGGTTCCGCCCGAGAACGGGCCAGGACCCGGCGGTCCGGCCGCTACCTTGACCCCTCTGTGGGAAGCAGTCGGCGAGCCCGTGCTGGTACCGCAGGCAGCGAGCCCACCGCCAGCAACACCGAGGGCCGCCACCCTGAGGAATTCCCGCCGTGACCACTTGCTGTTGCCTGGCATCTCGGCCTACCTCCCCATCCTCGGCTATCTCACCATAACGAGGTCCTTGGTAGCCAGGGCGACGGGATCGAAGGAGTGTGTCTGACTCGACTACTCCCGGCCGACCTGGACAGTGCCGCCGTTGTCATCGGCGACCAAGGCGTTCTGTGACGTAGCGCCCGACGTCGGCGCTCGGCTGCTCCATCGGCGACAGGTAGCCGAAGGAGAACCATCTCGACCCCATGCCGTCTTGGACCTGCTCGCAGATCCACCAGTCCTGGCGGTTGACGACGTCCCACAGCTCGACGGCGTCCGACGGGTCGAACGACGGCCTTGCGACCTCGTCCGGGTGGAAGAGGAAGTCGCAGGTGAGGCTCGTCGACCCGGCCGAGCGTGGCCAGAGGATGAAGGCGGCGACGTGGTCGGACGAGCAGCTCAGCATCAGGTTCGGGAGCACGAGCTCGCCCTTGTGGCGGAGGCGCTCGCCCTCCGAGAGGCCTGGGATGGGTGCCCGCTCCGTCGTGCCAGAGCTGGTGAAGCTGTAGGCGCCCTCCCGGTGCGGTATGCCGGCCTCCCAGTCGAGCCCCGCCCCGCCGCGGCGGAAGGCCGGCACGAGCTCGCAGAGCTCGGGGTGCACAGGCCCGCAGTGGTAGCACTCGTTGTAGTTCTCGAGGATCACCTTCCAGTTGGCCGCCACCTCGTAGACGATCCGATGCCCGACGCGCAGCTCGGAGAGGCCGTAATTGGAAAGCCTCTCGTCGGCGCCCCCGAGGGCTTCGACGAGCGAGGGCGGATGGGGGCCTTCTGGGCGGCGGAGGCGGACGAAGACGAAGCCGCCCCAGGTGGCCACCTCGACCTCGTGGAGCGAGAGGCAGTCACGGTGCTCGCGGACCTCGGGCAGGAAAGGCGCCGCACGGAGGGCCCCGTCGAGGCCGTAGGCCCAACCGTGGTACGGGCAGCGGATCTGCTTTTCGAGGCGGCCGGTCGGGCCGGGCGAGGCGGGCGGGAGCCGGCCGGCGGGCGGGACGAGGCGCGAGCCCCGGTGCCGGCAGAGGTTGACGTGGGCGACGAGGTTCTCGCCGGTGTTGACGAGGAGGAGGCTTTCGCCCATAACGTCCACCGTCAGGTAGTCGCCTCTTGCCGGGAGCGACTCGCTGCGCCCGGCGCAGAACCAGCTCTGCCAGAGGACCTCGCTCGCCTCGGTCTCGAAGCGCTCGGCGCTCACGTAGGCCTCCCGGGGCAGGCTGTGCTCGAGAGGAACCCCAGTCACGACGCCTCCAGGTCGTCGGCGTATGCGAAGGGCGAGCTGATCGGCGCGCCCTCGGCGAAGCGCGAGGGGCGGAACGGCTCCAGGTCGACCGCGCCGGGGCCGTCGCCGCGGACGAGGGCGGCGAGGGACTCGCCGACGGCGGGCGAGATCTTGAAGCCCATCCCCGAGAAGCCGACCGCCACGACGAGCCCGTCGAGCCCCGGCAGGCTCCCGAGGAGAGGCCGGGCATCGGGGGTCATGTCGTAGACGCCGGTCACGCCGCCCGAGATGCCCGCCTCGGCGAGCGCCGGCACCCGGTGCGAGGCCGCCTCGACGTGGTGCGCCAGCTCTTCGGGGTCGGGCGGCTGTTCCGCCGCCTCGGGGCCAGCCGGTCGCCGGCCGGCGAAGCTGCCGACGAGCGTCGTCTCACCCGACCCCTCGGGACGGAAGTAGGTCTGGGTGGTCGAGTCGATGCAGGCGAGCGGGGCCCCCCGGCCGGCCGGGTGCCGAACGACGGCGACGTGGTGGAGCTCGCCTTCGATCGGCACCTCCACGCCGGCGGTGCGGAGCAGGCGCGGCGCCCAGACCCCGGCGGCCACCACGACCGTGCCGGCCTGCACCTCGCCCGACGGCGTCGTGACTCCGGTCACCCGTCCGCCGTGGACCCTGAGGCCGGTCACCTTCGTCCCGGGCTCGTAGGTCGCCCCCCGCTCGCGCGCCGCCGCCAGGAAGTCGCCTGCGACGGCGGCGCCGTCGCCGTAGCCGCCCGCCGGCTCGTAGGCGGCACAGTCGAGGTCGTCGACGCGCAGCCCCGGGGCCAGCTCGGCCAGCTCGCCCCGGCCGACGACCCTCGTGTCGGCCCCGAGGGAGCGCTGCATGTCCACGTTCGCCCGCAGGGCCGCCTCCTCGCCCGGGGCCACGATGCGGACGAAGCCTGTGCGCCGGACGACCCTCGGGCGGCCCGTGAGCTCGGTCCAGGCCTCGAACATCTTGTCGCTCCGCACGGCGAGATCGACTTCGGGAGGGAAGCTGTAGTGCATCCTCACGAGCGCCGACGAGCGGCTGCTCATACCGGCACCGGCATGCGACTGCTCCACGACCAGGACCGAGGTCACCCCCGAACAGGCGAGGTGAAAGGCCGTCGATGCCCCGACGACACCCGCGCCCACGACCACGACGTCGGTGTTCACGGCCCGGCCCCTTTGGCGCCGGTCACGGCCGGCGCCGGGCCGCGGCGGCTCTGGCGGCTGAGGCGGGCTCGCCGGGCAAGGCCGGTGGCGCGGGCGCGGCGGGCGCGGCGCATGTCCGCCAGCACCCGGCGGGCGGCGTTGTACCCAGGCGCCCCGGTCACGCCGCCACCTGGGTGCGCCCCGGCACCGCAGAGGTAGAGCCCCTCGACGGGAGTGGCATAGCGGGCGTAGCCAGGGACCGGCCTCATGTGGAAGAGCTGGTCGAGGCTCACGTCGCCGTGGAAGATGTTGCCCTCGGTGAGACCGTAGGTCCGCTCGAGATCGAGCGGGGTGAGAACCTGACGGGCGACGACGGAGCCCAAGACGTTCGGGGCGAAGCGCCCGATGCGCTCGAAGACGGCGTCGCCGAGCTCGTCACGGCGCTCGTCCCAGGTTCCCTCGGCGAGGCGGTATGGCACGTACTGGACGAAGCAGGTCATCACGTGCCGTCCGGCCGGCGCGAGCGAGGGATCTACGTTGCTCGCCACGACGCAGTCGACGAAGAGCTCGTCGGTCGGCGCGATCTCGCCCCGTCTGCAGGCGGCATAGCCTCGCTCGGCCCCCGCGAGGCCGGGCGGAAGCGTGAAGAGCGCCCGGCGCCCGGGCCCGGAGCCGGCAGGCATGCCGATCACCTGCGGCTCAGCGTCGAGGACGAGGTTCACCTTGGCCGAGGGGCCGTCCATCCTGATGGCCGCCACGGCCGCGACGAAGTCCTCCGGCAGGGCTTCCTTGCCGACGAGCTGGAGGAAAGTGCGCTTCGGGTCGGCGGAGGAGAGCACGGTCTGAGAGCGCAGCTCGGTGCCGTCCGCGAGCACGACGCCGCGCGCCTTTCCAGACTCGACGACGATCCCGGCGACCTCGGCAGCCGTGCGGATCTCTGCTCCGTGGCGCCGACCAGCCGAGGCGATGGCGTCGCTGATCGCTCCCATGCCGCCGATGACATGACCGAAGAAGCCCTGGACTTCCTTCTCGCCCCCGCTCAGGAGATGAAAGACGAGACCCACGAGCGAACCCGCCTCGTAGGGGCCACCGTGCTTGCCGTAGAGGTTGTTGGCGAGCATCAGGGCCTTGGCCTCCTCGGACTCGAAATGCTCGTCGGCGAAGCGCCCGATGCTGCCAGACAGCACCCGCGTGATGCCCTCGACCTCCCGCCCCGAGGTGCCCCGAAGGCGCCGGCCGAGGCGGGCGAGCTCGTAGACGCCCTCGAGCGAGGAAGCCCGCGTATTGGGCGGGGGCTCCATGAAAAGAGGCTGCAGGCGGGCGGCGAGGCGGCGGAGCTCCTCGTTCGCATCGACGAAGGCGCGAGCGTCGGAAGGCGAGTAGGAGGCGATCTCCTCCGCCGTCTCTCGGTCGTCGCTCCACTGTGCGACCACCCGCCCGCCGTCGAGGGCTACCTGGAGGGCGGGTTCGCAGGGCACCATACGAAGCCCGTGCCGTCTCAGCTCGAGGGAAACGATCACCTCGGGGCGGAGCATGCTGGCGATGTAGGACGTGGTCGAGGCTCGGCACCCCGGGGCGATCTCCTCGGTGACGCAGCAGCCACCGATGATCTGCCGAGCTTCGAGCACGAGGGTCGAAAGTCCCGCCTTGGCCAGGCACGCCCCGGCGACGAGGCCGTTGTGGCCCCCGCCGACGACGATCGTGTCCCAGCTCAGGGCGCTTCTGGACATAGTGACCCTCAGTCAGTTATCTCCCCCGCCGCGTAAGTATCGTCCCGTCAGGGCCGGTGTCAAGCACTTCATGGAGCCGAACCTGTGCCTGACCCACGGTCAGATGCTGGCGCAGTCGGGAGAAAGCCAGGCTTGCCCAGGTCGGCGGCGGTTAGCTTCCACGCGTTGTTCGTCGGGGATGAGGGGTAACAATTGCGGGTGAGCAAGACCTCGACGGTCCGGATCGTCTCGGGGCGTTACAGCCTGGATGCGCTGCTCGGCAGCGGAGGCATGTCGGACGTCTACGACGCCTTCGACCAGAAGCACTGCGAGCGGGTGGCGCTCAAGCTGCTCAGGTCGCGCGATCCGAGCGTCGCCAGGCGCCTCGCCCAGGAGGCGCGCCTTCTCGAACGGCTCGACCATCCGGGCCTCGTCCGCCTCCTCGACGCCGGAGTGGCCGACGGGCAGCCCTACCTCGTCATGGAACTGGTCGAGGGGGCCAACCTCACCGGCGCCCTCGAGCACGGGCCACTCGGCGCCGAAGCCACGGCGGTGCTCGGAGCTCGCCTCGCCGAGGCGCTCGCCTACGCGCACGCCGCAGGCGTCGTCCACCGCGACGTGAAGCCGTCGAACGTCCTCACTCCTCCCGGGGGCGCGGTCCGTCTGGCCGACTTCGGCATCGCCCGCCTCGTCGACGAGTCGACTCTCACCCTCGCCGGCACGACCCTCGGCACGGTCGCCTACATGGCGCCCGAGCAGCTCGAGGACCACCAGGTCGGCCCGCCGGCCGACATCTGGTCGCTCGGGATCGTCCTGCTCGAGTGCCTCACGGGCAGGCGCGTCTACGAGGGCTCGCCGAGCGAGGTGGTCGCCCGCCGGCTGGCGGGACCGGTACCGGTCCCGGCCGGGCTCCCGGCTCCGTGGCGGCTCTTGATAAGCGGGATGCTCGACCACCGGCCACAACAGCGCCTCGATGCGGGCGAGGTCGCCGCCCTCTTGGCGAGCCCCCCCTTCAAGGCGCCGCTAAGGCTCGACCCCGATCCTGGCGCCGGCGGATCGACTGCAGAGGTGCCGAGCGACCTCACCGCCCTCATGCCCGGGCCCGACCCGACCGCCGTGCTCGAAGATGCCGCCGCTGTGGGCGCCGCCGACGAACTCGAAGATGCCGCCGCTGTGGGCGCCGTCGACGGGCTCGGCGGCGCCGGGCCCGGTGGACCGCCTGTCCGTCCTCTCCTGGCTCGAGGGCCGTTGTGGGCGGGCAACAAAGGCCTGGTCGTGCTGGGCGCCGCCCTCGTCACCGGGCTCTGCATCCTGCTGGCGCTGGCGCTCGGCTCCGGCCCCGCCACCGGGCACGGGGCGTTGCGGTCGGGCCATCTCGGGCGTCACGGCCCCGCCACCACAAGGCCGGCGGCCTCGTCCTCGACGACCACCTTCACCTCGACGACCACCACGACGACCACCACCACCCTTCCGACCGCACAGGGCGCCCTCTCCGCCTTCAGGCGGAGCCTCGAGGCGGGCGTGGCGAACGGGGCCGTCGACGCCGGAAGCGCCCAGGCCATCTCGGCCGCGGCGGAGCAGGCAGTGGCCGACGAGGCTGCCGGGCGCCCGAGCGCGGCTGCGAACGACCTCCAACAGGCTGCGGGTGCCATCGCCGGTGGCGTGCGGAACGGCTCGATCACCACCTCGAAGGGTGAGGCACTGCAGCGCCAGCTCTCGAGGCTCGCCTCGCTCCTCGGCCTCAGCGGGGCGGCCAGCCCGCCGCCGACCTCGCCGCCGCCGACCTCGCCGCCGCCGACCTCTCAGGCGCCGCCGCCGAAGAGCCACCACGGCCACGACGGCCATGGTGGTGGTGACGGGAGCGGTGACGGGCAGGGCAACGGCGGCTGAACCCTCCCTCCGCTGGGCGGTGGTCGCGCCCGATCTGCTCCGCGCCGGCGACTCTGCCGGCGCCGCTCTGGCTCAGGAGCCGGCTTGCACGTCTACGACGCGGCCGTCGGCCTCGCCGAACATCCAGACGTCGATGTCGGGCGGCTCGATGCCGATGGTCGTAAGGGTGCTGCAGATCTGGCTCCGGTGGTCGCTCCCGTGGTGCAGCGCCTGGGCGAGACGGATGCCGAGCGGGGCGCGGGTCTCGGAGCCGTCGTCCCTGCGCCGCACGACGACGACGTCGGGGTCGAGCGGCGGCTCGAGGAGCCGGCGCCACTCTGTCTGATTGACCGTCATCACAGCGCCAAGCTCGGCGATGTCCATCGAGCCCGGGTCCACGCCAGCCCGCTCGCCGTTCGTCATGGCGAACAGGTACCCGCAGTCTGATCCGACGAGGTGCCTGGCGGTGGCAAGGATCGAGCCGTAGGTCCCCGGCGCGGCGGTGGCGAGCTTCTCGGCGTCGAGGCCGGCGCAGGCGTCGAGCAGGCGCCTAGTCGCCCAGACGTGGTGGTCGAAAGCGTCCTGGAGGAGGGAACGGCTCATTCGGACACCGTAGTCCGCCATGTCTGAGATCAGCCGGGCGATGCTGCGAGGCGGACCGGCAGCCGGCGCGAAAGGCGGCCTGACGTAGCCTGAGGAGCCGGGCCGGAGTCGATCGCCGCCTCGAGGGCCAAAAGGCGCAGCTTCGGCCAGGGCACCTGAGGAGAGAGTCGCCATGCCCATCGCCGTCACCGAGGAGCACCGCCGCCTCGGAGAGGTCGCCTCATCCTTCGCCACCGAGCGGGCTTGCCTCGAAGCGGCCCGGGCGCTCCTCGAGGGGGAAAGCGCGCGGTTGCCGTCGTTCTGGGCCGAGATGGCCGATCTCGGCTGGTTCGGCCTGCACCTTCCCGAGAGCTTCGGCGGGTCCGGCTTCGGACTCTCCGAGCTTGTCGTCGTGGTCGAGGAGCTCGCCGCCCGCCTGGCGCCTGGACCCTTCGTCCCGACAGTGGCCGCCTCGGCCGTGATCCTCGCCGCCGGCAGCCCCGAGCAGGCCTCCCGCTGGCTGCCGAGCCTCGCCGACGGCTCGCGCAGCGCGGCGGTCGGCCTTGGAGGCGGGCTGGAGTTGGGAGACGAGGGGCTTTCGAAGGGGGACGGGGGCGTCGTGCTCGGTGGGGCGCTCGCCGACGTGCTGGTGCTGCGGCGGGGCGACGACATGGTCGTCGTTGAGGCCGGCGCCCCCGGCGTGTCGCCCTCGGTGGGCAAGGACCTCGACCCTTCGAGACCGAGCGCCAGGGTGGAGCTCTCATGCGCCGAGTCGCGGGACGAGGACGTGCTCGCCGGGGCGGCGCCAGCGGCGAGGGCGCTCTACCGCACGCTGCTGGCTGCCGAGGCGACGGGCATCGCCCGAGCCTGCACCGAGTCGGCCACCTCCTACGCGAAGTCGCGCCGCCAGTTCGGCCGTCCGATCGCCATGTTCCAGGCGGTGAAGCACCACTGCGCCAACATGCTCGTCGCCGCCGAGGTCGCCGCCGCCACGACCTGGGATGCCGCCCGGGCGGCGTCGGCTGGCGGGGAGGAATTCGAGCTGGCAGCGGCCGCCGCCGCCAGCCTGGCACTTCCGGCCGCCCTCACCGATGCCCATCTCTGCATCCAGGTGCACGGCGGCATCGGCTTCACCTGGGAGCACGACGCCCACCTCTACCTGCGCCGGGCGCTCAGCCTGAGCGCCCTCTGCAGCCCCGAGGCCGCCGCCTGCGACGTCGCCGCACTGCGGCGGGCGGGCGTGCAGCGCCGGGCGAGCCTCGACCTCCCGACCGAGGCCGAGGAGCTCCGCCCCTCCATCCGAGCCGACGCCGAAGAGATCGCCGCCCTCGACGCCGGCGCCCAGCGGGAGCGCCTCATCGAGTCGGGCTACCTGGTGGCGCACTGGCCGAAGCCGTGGGGTCGCGAGGCCTCCGCCCTCGAGCAGCTCGTCATCGACGAGCAATTCGCCGCCGCCGGGCTGCGCCGCCCCCAGCTCGGCATCACCGCCTGGGTGATCCTCACGATCATCCAACACGGCACGGCCGACCAGGTGAGGCGCTGGGTCCGGCCCACCCTCGCCGGCGAGGTGGTGTGGTGCCAGCTCTTCTCCGAGCCCGACGCCGGCTCGGATGCCGCCGGGGTCACGACCAGGGCCACCCGCGTCGAGGGCGGCTTCCTCCTCAACGGCCAGAAGGTATGGACGAGCGGTGCCCAGATCGCCGCCATGGGCCTCGCCACGGTGCGCACGGACCCCGCAGCCGAAAAGCACGCCGGCATCACCACCGTGGCGGTCGACATGGCGGCTCCCGGCGTCGAGGTGAGGCCGCTCAAGCAGGTCACGGGGGCCTCGGACTTCAACGAGGTCTTCTTCTCCGACGTCTTCGTCCCCGACGACGACGTCGTCGGCGCCCCCAACGCGGGTTGGACCGTGGCGCGCGCCACGCTCGGCAACGAGCGCGTCAGCATCGGGGGCGGAGTGGGAAACCTCGACTTCGGCGTCGACGCGCTCGCTCTCTACGACGCCCACCCAGAGCGCCTTGCCGGCGGCGCCGGTCGTCTCGGGCGCTACCTTGCGCGAGCCCAGGCGCTCGGGCTTTTGAACCTGCGAAGAGCGGAGCGAGCAATCTCTGGCGCCGAGCCTGGCCCCGAGGGCAACGTCACCAAGCTCCTCCTCGCCGAGCAGATGCTCGAGCTCGGCTTCATCGGCGGGGAGCTCTCGGGCGAGGACCTCACCTTCCTCGACGGCCCGTCCGCCCTCAGCGGCCTTCTCGGCCTCGCAAGCCGGGCGCTCTCTATCGCCGGAGGCACCTCGGAGATCACCCGCAACCAGATCGGCGAGCGCATCCTCGGGTTGCCCCGCGATCCGCTCCTTTCTTGAGGCGATGCGAGCTCCCGCTGCTGTTTGATGCCTTGCTGTCAAACAAACTGACGCGAAGCTGTCTCCGTGAGGACCACCGTCACCCTTGATGCCGACACCGAGCACCTGCTCCGTCGACACATGAAAGAGCGCCGGATCAGCTTCAAGACGGCACTGAACGAGGCCGTACGACGCGGCCTTGCGCCCCCGGGCCCGACTTCGCCCTTTTGCACGCCGACCGCAGATCTCGGCCTGCCCACGGTGAGAGCCGACCGCGCCCTCCAGCTCGCAGCCGAGCTCGAGGACGAGGTGCTCGTGCGCAAGCAGCGCCTCGGAAAGTGAACCTCGTCGACGCCAACGTGCTCCTGTACGCCGTCAACGGGTCGGAGCCGAGGCACCAGGTCTCGAGGGACTGGCTCGACGAGCAGCTGTCCGGCGGCGGCACGGTCGGCTTCGCCTGGATCGTCCTGCTCGCCTTCTTACGCCTGTCCACGAAGACAGGTCTGTATCCCAGCCCTCTCTCGGTTGAGGAGGGCCTCGCAACCCTGCGTGCCTGGCTCGCTCGGCCGCAGTCAGTGATCGTGCAGGAGAGCCCGGCAGACCTCGCAGTACTGGACAGGCTCGTCGCAGAGGTCGGCAGCGGCGTGAGCCTGTGCGATCTCGGCGCCCACCTCGCGGCCTGGCGCTCCAGCACAAAGCGGACATCGTCAGCTTCGACAACGACTTCGGGCGCTTCCCCGGAGTCAAGTGGCACCGACCCGGCGAGCAGAGCGGGTGAGCACGGCGGACGGCGCCGAGCACGGCGGACGGCGCCGGGCGCGCCGCACCACGCGGCCGCGCGCTCGCCTGGGCACGCCGGTCCGGCGAAGCCGCTCGGCGACCTCAGCCGGGCTCTAGGCCGGCGGTGGCCGTGCCGGTCAGCACGTCCTCGCCCCGCTGGTTGCGCGTGAGGACCCGCAGCTCGACGAGCGACTCGCCGTTCACGCTCCGGACGGACTCCACCGTGGCGATCGCAGTGAGGG
>JBOGHY010000022.1:0-11967 GCA_050742375.1 Acidimicrobiales bacterium
GCTGCTGACCCCCCGAGAGCGATTTCACCCTATCGTCGGCCTTCTCCGAGAGGCCCACGAGCTGCAGCACCTCTTCGACAGATCGTGGGTTCGGGTAGTAGCCGGCGTTTCGGGTCAGTGCCTGGCGCACTGACAGGAACGGCTCGACGGCGAGCTCCTGGAGCACCACCCCCATGCGCTCTCGCAGCTGCCGGCTCGTCGAGGCGATGGCAGGGTCGACTCCGAGCAGCTCGACGCGCCCCGCGTCACGCCTCCGGAATCCCTCGAGGATCTCGATCATCGAGGTCTTGCCGGCTCCGTTCGGCCCGAGCAGGGCAAAGACCTCGCCCTGCTGCACCTCGAAGCTGACCCCGCGCAAGGCCTCGAAGTCGCCGTAACGCTTGCTCACCCCTTCGACCACGACTGCCGCCATCCCTGCGATTCTCCTTCAGGCTCGAGAGCCGCGACCGCCGCGACGGTCGAGGGCGGGCACACCCTAACGAGCGACCCTCTCCGGCACCCCACGGAGATCGGCGTCCGACCACTCGTCCCTTCGGGCTTGGCCGCGTTTGGGGAGTCCTGCCGGCGCGCCGACCGTGCAGTCGGAGGCCGCCACGGCCTTAGAAGGCCGGGTCCCCCTTCCAGGACAGGGTGAAGACCTTCTTCTTGTGGTCGAGCTGGTAGTGCACCGCAAGCTTCGAGAAGAGGCGCCCGTGGGGAGTGGTCTCAGGTGTCGACAGTACGACACGGCTGTTGGGGAAGTAGCTCATCTTCGAGGCGGCGCAGTAGGGCTTGCAGAGGTTGAGGGCAAAACGCGTCGTCCCGCGGGCGCTCGCAGCGCCCCAGTGCTCCCAGCCGGTCCGGGTGAGCTGAGCGTTGGCGTCGGCACAGCTGATCACGAATGAACGGGGGCGGACCACGGTCTTGCCGTGGCAGTCGAGCAGCCGCGTCGTCGCGTGCGCAGTCGCCGGCGGCCCCGACACGGCGCCAGAGGCTCGCGCCGGCAGGACCAAAGCGGTGAGGGCAACAACCGTCACTGCCAGGATCAAGGCCACCTGACGGGCACGAGTCACAACCATCTTCCCCTGTCGCCGGATCCCGACTGGAGGATCCTAGGGGCCTCGGCTTGCGCCGCGGTGGCGGGAAACCTCAGGACCGGGATTCGGGCAGCTCCGCCGGCCGCTCCTGCGCCGCCCGGGCGGCGGCTGCGGCGGCGTCGGCGGCTGCGGCAGCGTCGGTGGCGGCACGCCGATGCCTCCGGGCGACAAGACGCAGCTGCGTGGTGCGGGCGGCCCCGATGGCGAGCACCACCAGGGCGCCGCCGACAGCGGCGGCCAGCAGGGCGACGGCCACCGGGATGTTGCCGTTCACAGAGAAGAACTCGACGCGCACGTGCCGGGTGTTCTGGACAATGAAGTCGATGAGCACGACGCCGAGCGCGATGGCGATCGCGACGGCAGCCCAGGCTCCGCTGATACGGGTATGCCCGGTTCGGCCGGGACCGGGCTGTGCCGCCGCCACCCCGACCGTCCTATGCCCCCGCGCCGAGTCCGCCTGGCGCCGTCCCAAGCCCCCGCGCCTGCGGCCGCGGGGATCGGCGCCGACTGGCGTTGCGGTGACGTCGTCGGGAGCGTGCTCGTCGGCCATGACGATCCCCTACCCGCTCGCCGGAGATTGCAGGCCCGGGACGTGAGGGAGCACCTCCTCGGCGACGAGGCGCAAGTGGTCGAGATCGGAGAGGTCGAGCACCTGGAGGTAGAACCGTTGTGCGCCGCGGCGAGAGAGCCGCTCCAGCTTCTCCATCACCTCTCCGGGCGACCCGGCGAGCCCGTGCTCCCGCAGCTCGCCGGGCTCGCGACCGATGGCCGCCGCCCGCCGGGACACCTCGGCCTCCGAGGCGCCGCAGCACAGCACCTGGGCGACCGAGTAGACGAGCTCCGACGGGTCGCGACCGACCTGGTCGCACGCCTTTCTCACTTTGTCGTAGATGTCGCTCATGACGTCGCCTGGCGAGAAGGCGACGTTGTACTCGTCGGCATAGCTCGCCGCCAGGCTCGCCGAGCGGGGGCCTCCGCCGCCGCCGAGCACTAACGGCGGGTGAGGACGCTGGAGAGGGCGGACCGTGTCAGCCGAGAAGCTCACCGAGCAGCTCCGCCCCTTGTGGACGAAGATCTCTTCGGCCGGTGCCGACCAGGCGCCGTGCAGGATGGCGAGCTGGTCCTCGACCATGTCATAGCGCTCACCCACGGGCGGGAAGGGCAGTCCGAAGGCCTCGTGCTCGGCCGCGTACCACCCGGCGCCGAGACCGATCTCGAGCCGTCCCCCGCTCATGTGGTCTACCTGGGACGCCGTGACCACGAAAGACCCGAGGTGGCGGAAGGTGACGGGCGTGACCAGCGTCCCAAGACGGATGCGAGCCGTGTCCCGAGCCAGGCCGGCCAGGGTGGTCCAGGCGTCGGTGCAGCCGGGGAGCCCGCTCGCCTCTCCCATCTTGAGGATGTGGTCGGAACGGAAGAAGGCGTCGAAGCCGCATTCCTCGGCCACCAGCGCAACGGCGAGGAGCTGGTCGTAGGAGGCGCCCTGCTGCGGCTCCGTGAAAATCCGTAGCGCCGGGTCGGTGGGGGGTGCCGGGTCGGTGGGGGGTGCCGGGTCGATGCCGACGAGGCTATCGGGGTGATCGAGCCGCTGGGAAGACGACGGCGGCGCTACCTTGGGATGGCTGGCTCGGCGGCGGCGTGAGACATGGGGCTTTGGGACGTGGAGGAATGGATGGGACGAAAGCCGAGCAGCGCATCAACCGGGAGCGGTCGGTCGGGCCGGCCGTCCAAGGTCGCCGACATAGCGATGTTCGGCGCCCGGATTTTCACGGCCGACCCCGCCCGACCGAGGGCCGAGGCACTCGCAATCGCCGGCGGGCGCATCTGCGCGCTCGGCACCGACGCCGAGGTCCGCGAGCACTGTGGGCTTTCGACTGAGGTGATCGACGGTGCAGGCCGCAGCGTCATCCCTGGAGTCGTAGACGCTCACGCCCACCCTCCCATGGCCGGAGTCGAGATGGCCCGCTGCGACCTCACGGGCGGCTCGACGCGTGGCGACTACCTCGCCCTCGTCGGAGAGTACGCGGCCGCCAATCCCGGCCTCGAGTGGCTCCGGGGCGGCGGCTGGTCGATGGCGGCGTTCCCCGGTGGGGTGCCCGTCGCGTCCGACCTCGACGCCGCCGTTGGCAACCGCGCCGTCTTCCTGCCGAACCGTGACCACCACAGTGCCTGGGTGAGCTCGAGGGCTCTCGAGCTGGCGGGGATCGACGCCAGCACCCCGGATCCTCCTGACGGCCGGATCGAACGGGACGCGGCCGGGCGGCCGACCGGGACGCTGCACGAGGGCGCCATGACGATCGCCGAGCGCCTGCTCCCCGAGCTCACTCGCGCCGACCTCCAAGAGGGGATCCTCGCCGCCCAGGCGTACCTGCACTCCCTCGGCGTCACTTCGTGGCAGGACGCCTGGGTCCCTCTGAGCGGCGACGGAGTGGCCTCCTTCGAGGCCTACCTCGACCTCGCCGCCTCCGGTGGCCTCACCGCCCGCGTCGTGGCGGCGCTTTGGTGGGAGCGCGAGCGCGGGGCCGAGCAGATCGTCGAGATGGTCGAGGCCCGTGCCCGGGCAGCCGCCGTTGGCTCGGACCGCTTCCGAGCGACGAGCGTGAAGATCATGCAGGACGGAGTCTGTGAGACCTTCACCGCCGCCATGCTCACGCCCTACCTCGACGTCCACGGGCACGAGACAGGCAATTGCGGTCTGTCCTTTGTCGATCCCGAGCCGCTGAAGGGCTACGTGACGGCCCTTGACGCCGAGGGCTTCCAGGTGCACGTCCACGCGCTCGGCGACCGCGCCGTGCGTGAGGCGCTCGACGCCGTCGAGGCGGCGCGGGCCGCCAACCCGAAGGGCGAACGCCACCACCTCGCCCACCTGCAGGTGGTGCACCCCGACGACCTCGACCGCTTCCGAGCGCTCCGTGTGACGCCGAACTTCCAGCCGCTCTGGGCGTGCGCCGAGCCGCAGATGGTCGACCTCACCATGCCCTTCCTCGGACCGGAGCGATCCGCCCAGCAGTACCCGATCGGGAGCCTGTGGCGCCGCCAGGTTCCACTCGCCTTCGGGAGTGACTGGCCGGTCTCAAGCCCGGATCCTCTCGCTGAGATGCACGTGGCCGTCAACCGGACGCCCTCGGCTGCGGAGCGCCTCGGCGACCTTGCTCCCTTCTTCCCCGACGAGAGGATCCCCCTCGAGGCGGCCCTGACGGCTTTCACGGCCGGCTCGGCCTACGTGAACCACCTGGACGGCGTGGCGGGTGTCCTCGACGTCGGCATGGCGGGCGATGTGGTGGTACTCGACCGCGACCTCTTCGCCTGCGCCGGTGAAGGCGGCCTCGAGGAGGCCAAGGTTCTCCTCACCATGGTGGGCGGCAAGAGCGTCTACGAGGCGGCCGGCCTCTGACGACACGGAGTGCTCCGCCGGCGCTCGGCGCCGGTTCCCCCGCTCGAACAGCACGGCTCGCGGCGGTTAGGGGCGCGCCGGTAGCCTGGTCATGATGCCCGACGACACCAACGGCGAGACCGGCGGCCAACCCGCTTCAGGCTCGGGCGACTCCTTTAAACCGCTCAGCTTCAACGACGCCCTCAAGCAGGTCTTCTCGCCGATCTCGAGCCGGCTCGGTGGGCGGGGCGGCGCCGGGCGCAACGGCGGCACCGCGGCGCCAAGACCCCGGGCGCGGCCGGCATCAGGTAGCGAGGAAGAACGCATCGCCGTCACCTACGTCGACCGGCGAGAGCGCGTCCTGGGCTTCGCCCTCGCCGGACTCGTCATCGTGCTGTCCGTCGTCGTGTTCGCCCACTCCTACCACTACACCAACCCGAAGCGCCTCCATTACGCCGCCCAGGTGCGCCACGCCGGCCCGGAGCTCCTGGCGGCTGGCCTCGTCCTCGGAGCCATCATGATCGCCGCCGCCATCTCGCGCCGGCGCGCCGCCCTCGGGTTCGCCTTCCTGCTGGCGGGAGTCGGCCTCTTGCAGATCGTCGGGATCGTCGCCATCCTCTACCTCGGCATCGGGATCTGGATGGTCTTCCGCGCCATGAAGCGGCGGCCCGGAAGAGGCGCCGCCGGGGGCCGACAAGGAGCCCGGGGCGCCGCTGGTTCGTCAAGACCAGCGGCCTCGACCTCCACCGCCAGCGCCCGCAGCTCGGGCGCAAGGCGCCCGAGTGCGGGGTCGAGCCCCGCCGCTGGCCGCCGAGCCGGAAATCGCACCACCGTCTCGCGGGCAGGAGGGCGCACCGGTGGTTCCGCCGCCCTGCCGCCCGGTCCCGCCGCCTCCAAGCGCTACACACCGCCGAGGCCGCCGCGCCATCCTGCCCCGCCGAAAAAGCCCGAGAGCGCAGGCGAGGGCGGCAACCGTCTGACCGCCTGGCTGCGCAAGTAGGCCCCGTGATCCCCGAGGCGCTCGCCGGCAAGCGCATCCTCGTCACGGGCGCCACCGGCTTCCTCGGCACCGCCCTCGTCGAGCGCCTTCTCAGATCCGTCCCGGACTGCGAGATCGCCGTCCTCGTCCGACCCGGACAGAAGCTCTCGGCGTCCGACCGGACGAGGCGCGAGATCGTCCGCAACGACTGCTTCGACCGCCTGCGTGGCGATCTCGGCGAGCGCTTCGAAGCCGAGGTCGCCCGGCGCCTGGAGACCGTCGCAGGAGACGTCGGCCGCGACGGGCTCGGCCTCGACAACGAGGGCCGTGCCGCCGTCGCCTCCTGCGACATCGTGGTCCACGCGGCCGCCACCGTGAGCTTCGACGCCCCGCTCGACGCCGCCGTCGAGGTCAACCTCCTCGGGCCGAGCCGTCTCGCCGAGACCGTGCGCTCTCTCGCCCCGGCGGACCGACCACCCCACATGATTGCGGTCTCCACGGCCTACGTGAACAGCGGCCACAAAGGCGACGCCACCGAGGAGCTCATCACCGAGTCTCGCTTCCTCACCCACGTCGACTGGCGGCCCGAGGTGGCTGCCGCCAGGCGCGCCCGCGAGGACGCCGGCGCCGAGAGCCGCCTCCCGCCCCGCTTGGACGAGCTACGGCGGCAGGCACGGGCCGAGCTCGGTGCGGCGGGCACGGCGCTGCTGTCGGAGCGTGCTGAGCGCCTCAGGCACGACTGGGTGAACGACAGGATGGTGCAGCTCGGTCGCAGCCGGGCCCGTGCCCTCGGATGGCCCGACGCCTATGCCTACACGAAGTCGCTCGGCGAGCGGGCTCTCCTGGAGACGCGGGGCGACCTGCCCGTCACCTTCGTGCGCCCGTCGATCGTCGAGTCGGCCCTCTCGGAACCGAGACCGGGTTGGATCAGAGGCTTTCGGATGGCCGAGCCAGTGATCGTCAGCTACGCACGGGGCCTGCTGCGGCAGTTCCCCGGAGCTCCCGAGGGCATCATCGACGTGATCCCCGTCGACTTCGTAGCTGCCGCCATCATCGCAGTCTGCGCACGCGGTCCCGACCCCTCGGGCCAGCCCGACGTGATCCAGGTCGCCTCCGGGGCCCGCAACCCGCTCCGCTACGGCGACCTCGTGGTCCACTGCGAGGCCTATTTCACCGAGCATCCGCTCTACGACAATCTCGGCCAGCCGATCGTGCTGCCAGAGTGGTCCTTCCCAGGCAGGGGGAAGGTCCAGGGCGAGCTGCGCCGGGCGACCAGGACGCTCGAGACGGCCGAGCGCGTGCTGAACCGCCTTCCCATCCGGGGCGAACGCGCCGAGCTCGTCTCGGGTCTGGAGGAGCGACGGCGGCAGGCCGAGCGAGCCCTCGACTACGTCGAGCTCTACGGCGCCTATGCCGAGACCGAGGCCCGCTTCCGCATCGACCGCGCCCTGCTCCTTTACGAAAGCCTCTCGCTCACCGACCGGTCCGCCTTCGCGTTCGACCCCGCCGCCATCGACTGGGAGGACTACGTCCAGCGAATCCACCTGCCCTCGGTCGTGGAGCACGCCCGCGTGAGGACCTCGTCGCGAAGGCAGCGAACGCTTGCCTCTCGCGGGGAACGGGCTCGGGCTGCTGTCCTTTCCGACGAGCCGAGGGTCGCCGTCTTCGACCTCGAGAACACGCTGCTCGCATCGAACGTCGTCGAGACCTACGCCTGGCTCGCCACGCGCCACGTGAATGGCGCCGAACGTGCGCGCATCGCCGCCCGGCTCCTCGCCGAAGGCCCGCGCCTGCTTGCAGTCGACCGGCGCGACCGGAGCGACTTCCTCCGCAGCTTCTACCGCCGCTACGAGGGAGCCTCCGTCGCCCGCCTGGCGGCAGACGCCCCCGATCTGTGGAGCGATCTCTTGTCGCTCCGGGCCTTTCCAGAAGGCCTCGCGCGGCTTCGCAGGCATCGGGAGCTCGGCCATGCCACCGTGCTCATCACCGGGGCGCTCGACTTCGTGATCGAGCCGTTGCGCCCGCTCTTCGACGAGATCGTCTGCGCCGCACTCGGGGTGTCCGGCGGCACCTACACCGGCGAGATGATCGCCTCTCCGCCTACAGGCGAGGCGCGGGCGATCGTGATGCAGGCCCTCGCCGCCGCCCGCGGCTACGAGCGCGAGCAGATCGTCGCCTACGCCGACTCGACGAGCGATCTGCCGATGCTCGAGGCGGCCGGCCTCCCGGTGGTCGTCAACCCGGAGGCGAAGCTGGCGGCCATCGCTCGCCGCCGGGGTTGGCCGATCGAGCAGTGGGGGCGGACTCCCGGCGGCCCCCGGCGGCTGCTGGCGATCTCGGGACTGCGTGGATGAAGGCGCTCGTGTTCGAGCGGAACCTCGGGCGGTATGCGGCTTCGAGGATGGCGAGCAGCCTCCTGGGCTCGGGCCGCGGCGTCGGGATCGGGCCGCTGCGCCTCACAGAGGTCGACCGCCTAGAGCTACCCGGTGAGGGATGGGAGCGGCTTTCTCCGAGGCTCTCGGGGATCTGCGGCTCGGATCTCGCCACCCTCGACGGGCGGAGCTCGCGATACTTCGAGCACATCGTGAGCCTCCCTTTCGTGCCCGGGCACGAGGTCGTGGCCGACGCGATGGGCGGGCGCTTCGACGGCTCGCGGGTGGTGCTCGAGCCGGTGCTCGGATGCGAGGCGCGCGGCGTAGTGCCTCCCTGTGACGCCTGCGCCGCCGGGCGCAAGGGTGCATGCGATCAGATCGCCTTCGGCGACCTCGCGCCCGGCCTGCAGACCGGCTACTGCGCCGATACCGGCGGAGGCTGGGCCGCCGGGCTCGTAGCCCACGAGAGCCAGCTGCACGCCGTGCCCGAGCAGCTCTCCGACGAAGAGGCTGTCATGGTGGAGCCGACTGCCTGCGCCGTGCACGCCGCCTGCTCGACCTTGCTGGCGGGCGGATCGCGCGTGGTCGTGCTCGGTGCGGGCACACTCGGGCTCTGCACGGTGGCGTCCTTGAGGGCATTTTGCCTCGTCGGCACGCTCGTCACCGTCGCCAAGCACCCCATCCAACGGCGCTTTGCCGCCGAGCTCGGATCCGACCAGGTCGTCTCGCCCGCAGAGCTGCGCCGGGCGGCCCGGCGGGTCTCGGGCAGCCTCGGTATCGGCGCAGGGGGGCGGATCGAGCGCCTCGCCGGCGGCGTCGACGTCGTCTTCGACTGCGTCGGCTCGGCCACCTCGCTCGCCGACGCCCTCTCGGTCGTGCGCCCGGGGGGCGAGATCGTCCTCGTCGGCATGCCGGCGACGGCGGATCTCGACCTGGCGCCGCTCTGGCAAAGAGAGATCCGCCTAAGGGGCGCCTACGCCTATGGGACCGAGGAACGCAACGGCACCAGGCGGCCTACCTTTGAGCTCGCTTTCGAGCTGGTGGAGTCGGCCGGCCTCGGTCGGCTCGTCTCGACTGGCTACTCCATCGAGGACTACGAGGAGGCGATCGCGCACGCAGCCGACGCCGGGCGGCGCGGATCGGTCAAGATCGTGTTCGACATGCGGCGTCCGCGCCGCTCCGGTGAGGCGCGGACGCCCGAGAGACGGAGAAGGGAGGGGTCGTGAGCCCGAGGCCGGGTTTCGTCCTCGACGTCGACGACTCGACGCCGCCGACGCTGTTCTGGCACGGCGAGGGGTTCCGACTGGAACGCCTGCCGCCGGGGAGCCGCGTCGTCTACGGCCCCGAGCCGCTCCCTGCCCTTTCTGATCCTGACGCCGCAATCCGCCACGCCCTCGACCACCCCCTCGGCGACGCCCAACCGCTTTCCGAGCTCCTTCGGCCCGGGATGCGGCTCACGATCGCCTTCGACGACGTCTCGCTCCCGCTTCCACCCATGCGTGCTCCCGACGTGAGGGAGCGCGTGATCTCGGCCGTTCTCGACCTGGCGGCAGAGAAGGGAGTCGACGACGTGGTGCTGATCGCAGCCCTCGCCCTTCACCGGCGCATGACCGACGCCGAGCTGCGCCATGTGCTCGGGCCGCGGATCTTCGACGCCTTCGCCCCCCATGGGCTGCTGCGCCAGCACGACGCCGAGGATCCCTCGAACCTCCTCCATCTCGGCCAGACCCCCGAGGGCGAAGACGTCGAGATCAACAAGCGCGCCGCCGAGAGCGACCTGCTCGTGTACGTCAACATCAACCTCGTGGCGATGGACGGAGGGCACAAGTCGGTTGCCACGGGCCTCGCCTCCTACAAGAGCCTCCGCCATCACCACAACGTCCGCACCATGCGCGCCAGCCGGTCGTTCATGGACCGCCACCGCTCCGAGCTGCACAGCTCGAACTGGCGCATGGGCAAGCTCATCGCCGAGTCGGGGGTGAAGATCTTCCAGATCGAGACGACGCTCAACACCGAGAGCTTTCCGAAGGAATTCGGCTTCCTGCAAAAGCGCGAGTGGGAATGGTCGCTTCGTGACCGGGCCAGCTTTCTCGCCTCCTCGCGAATGCTCGAGGCAGCGCCTCCCGAGGTTGCCCGGCGCATCTTCCAGTCCATCAAGTCGCCCCACGCCATGACCTCGGTGCAGGCGGGCGAGGTAGGCGCTGTGCACGAACGCGCGCTCGAGCACGTCTTCGCCCAACAACTGGTCCACGTCGAGGGTCAGACCGACGTGCTCACGATGGGGCTGCCCTACATCTGTCCCTACAACGTCAACTCGATCATGAACCCGATCCTCGTCGCCTGCCTCGGGCTCGGCTACTTCTTCAACCTCTACCGCAACATGCCGCTCGTGCGCGAGGGCGGGGTCGTGATCATGTCGCACCCGACGCCCTGGGCCTTCCACCCGGTCCATCACCCGAGCTACATCGACTTCTTCGAACAGGTGCTGTCCGAGACGACGGACCTGTTGGAGATCGAGTCCAAGTACGAGGCCGCCTTCGCCACCGACCCTTGGTACGTGCACCTGTACCGCACCGGGCACGCCTACCACGGCGTCCACCCCTTTTACATGTGGTACTGGTGCGCCCACGCCCTCGAGCATCTCGGCAGGGTCATCATCGTCGGCGGCGACCGTGCCGCCGTCCGCCGCCTCGGCTTCGCCCCCGCCTCGACTCTTGCCGATGCCCTCGAGATCGCCTCGGACGTGGTGGGGCGCGACCCGACGATCACCCACCTGCACGCACCGCCGCTGCTGCTCGCCGAGGTGACGTGAGCGCCGCTCGGCAGAGGGGAGCCCGAGCCGGCGCGGCACCGAGCCACTTTCTCACCCGAGCCCCGACGGTCCCGGGCGGCGTCGAGCGCCGGCCGCAAAGACCGCGCCTCGGCGTCGACTTCGACACCGCCTGGGCGCGGCGGTACCCGGTCCGCCTCGCCCGTGCCATGCTCGTCGACGACCTGTTCGCCCCCGTCGTGCATCTTTGCGCCCCGCCGAGCATCTACGGCGCCGAGCAGCTCGAGCCCCTCGCCGGCCCGGTGATCGTGGCTGCCAACCACGCCAGCCACCTCGATACAACCCTGCTCTTGACCTGCCTGCCGCCGCACCTGCGCCACCGCACCATCGTCGGAGCCGCGGCCGACTACTTCTTCGACCGTCGCTGGAAGGCGACATTGTGGGCGCTCAGCCTCGGGGCGATACCGATGGAGCGCGTGAAGGTGAACCGACGTTCGGCCGATCTCGCCGCCTCGCTCATAGCGGACGGCTGGTCCCTCGTGATCTTCCCCGAGGGCGGCCGCACGCCCGATGGATGGGGTCAGGAGTTCAAAGGGGGTGCCGCCTACCTCGCCAAGCGCTGCTCCGCGCCGGTCGTCCCCGTGCACCTGCGCGGCACGCGGGCCGTCGCCGCCAAAGGTTCCCGGCAGGTCAGGCGCGGGCCAACAGAGGTCCGCTTCGGCACGGCGCTGTGGCCGTCGCCCGACGAGGACGCCCGGCGCTTCGCCGCCCGCATAGAGGCCGCCGTGGCACTGCTGGCCGACGAGGCCGAGACCGACTGGTGGTCGGCGCGGCGCCGGGCCGCTACCGGCGAGACCCCGGCCTTTCGTGGACCGGCGGCTTCGGCTTGGCGGCGTGCTTGGACGCTGCCGGCCTCGGCCGACCCGAACGAGCGGCGCCGCGGGGGCCTCTCGTCGGCCCGAGCCTCCGGGTCCCTTTCGGGCCGCCTCCCCGACCGAGCCGAGACCGAGACCGCGACCGGGACCGACTGGCCGAGGAAGCGCAGAGTGCCTTAGCCCGTCCACGCCACGCCGCACGCCTCGCGTCACCGGCAGTAGCGTCGTGAGACGATCAAAAAGGGAGATGTCTCCGTGTCGATGCCGACGGCGCCACAGATCGCACGGAAGCCGGCTCTCGAGGCCCTCGTCGACCTCGCTCGGGCTCGGCCAGGGACTCCGCCAAGGCCGAGCGCACCCCTGGCTGTCAAGACCCGAGGCCCGACATGAGCGAGCCCGACTTCTGCTCGGACGGGCTCGGCAAGTTCCTCGCGGATCTCTCGAGCGACTCCCCTGCGCCGGGAGGCGGGGCGGCGGCGGCGGTCTCGCTCGCCATGGCCGCCGGTCTCGTTGCCATGGCCG
>JBOGHY010000023.1:0-12010 GCA_050742375.1 Acidimicrobiales bacterium
TGGGCAGGATTGGTCTGCTCGGTCTCGATGTAGTACTTGATCCGATGGCCGTTGATCCCGCCGTTGGCGTTCACGCAGGCGAAGTAGGCGGCGGCCATGTTGGTGATGTCGGTGAAGCTCGTGCCCGCCTGGTCTGTGGCGATGCCGCCGAGCCTTATAGGCGAACCCGTGGCCTTCACCCCCGGCCGTGGGCCGCACGACGACGTGCTGGACCTGGCGGAGACCGCTGTCTTTGGATGGGAGCTGGCGGCGCTGGTGCCGGCGTCAATGACCGAAACGGTCGCGAGCGCCGTCATCAGCGCCAGCGGCCCTACCGCCCAGCGGATCGCCCGATTGCGAAGTCTCACTCTTCCCCTCCTTCGACGTAGCACCCCTCGGGGTGCTGAAGCGCACTGGAGCCCAGGAAGCTTCGCTTTCGGAGCGACGACCCCAAGGCGGCAGCGAACATAGCCGACCTCGACACACGATTGCAACGTGCCGTGGCGAACCGCGCTGCACATCGATCCGGCCTTGACCGAGCGCGCCTTGACCGAGCGCGCCTTGACCGAGCGGACTGAGCTTTGTCGCAGGGCTGCAGGCACGTCCTTTCGCCCGCGCCTGCCACTGGGCATCAAAGCTCGATGACGAGCCGCCCCCGCACGCCTCCTGCTTCGAGGAGCCGGTGCGCCTCGGCCACGCTCTCGAGCGGGAGCGTCCTTGCGACTCGCAACGTCAGGCGCCCCTCGCCTGCGAGGCGGCTCAGCTCGGCGAGAGCGGCGGCGCTTTTGGCGTGCTCGGCGACGAGCACCAGCTTGATCTCGATGCCTCGCTCGCTCTCGCCCTGGAACGGCCTCAGCGCCACGACGGTCCCGCCGTCGCTCACTGCAGGAAGGATCGCCTGGTTCATGAGGGCGGCGTCGAGGACTGCGTCGACGCCGTCGGGGAACGCCTCCCGCATAGCGGCCGCAGCCGCCGGACCTCGCGGGACGACGACGTCTGCTCCGAGGTGGCGGACGAGGTCTCTGTCGGCTTCCGAGGCGTCTGCGACGACCCGAAGACCGGCCAGCTTGCCGAGCTCGATGGCGTAGCCGCCGACGGCGCCGGCGGCACCGGTCACCCCGAGCACCTGGCCTGCGGCCAGGCCGGCAAGCTCCAGGCCGAGTCGCACGGTGAGGCCGTTCATCGGCAAGGTGGCGCCTTCGGCGAAGCTGGCGCCGGGCGGGAGCGGCGCCGCCGACGACGCCGGCACCACGACGCTCTCGGCCTGGGCGCCGCGGGTGCTCGGCCCGGGCACGACGATCGCGACGACCTCGTCGCCAACCCGCCAGGACGGCCCGGAGGATCCGTCGGCAGGCCCGAGTGCCTCGACGATCCCGGCCAGCTCCATGCCGGGCACGTAGGGAGGCGGGTGGCCCTCGAACATGGCCGACCGGCGACCCTGGCGCAAGGCGACGTCGGTCGGGTTGACCGTGGCCGCAGAGACGCGGACTCGGATCTCGCCCGGGCCCGGGTGCTGCTCGGACAGCTCCACGACCTCGAGCACCTCGGGGCCGCCGAAGCGGGTGATGCCTACCGCGCGGACCGTCGGAGCCATCGGAGGAGTCTCAGCGCGCCTCGCCGACCCGGGCGGCGGCGTAGTCGACGTAGCACTGAAGCGCCCCCGGGTCGGACAGGGCGTCGGGGCTCGCCACCTCGGAGGCCGGCACGCCCTGGAGGATGCGCTTGATCGGCACCTCGAGCTTCTTGCCGGTGAGGGTGTAGGGGATCTTGGCCACGGCGACGATCGTGTCGGGGACGTGGCGGGGAGACAGCTCTCGGGCGAGCACGGTGGCGATCCTATGGCGCAGGTCATCTCCGAGCTCGGCCTCGCCGGCCAGCACGACGAAGCAGACGAGCTCTCCCGGCCCGCCGGCGCCCGAGGAGTCCTCCAGGTGAACGACGAGGCAGTCCGAGATCTCCTCGAGTCCCGAGATCACCCCGTACAGCTCGCCCGTCCCGAGCCTGACGCCGCCCCTGTTGAGGGTGGCGTCCGAGCGGCCGGTCACGACGGCGCTGCCGCGCGCGGAGAAGCGCACCCAGTCGCCTTGGCGCCATATGCCGGGGTAGTGCTCGAAGTAGGCGGCGCGGCAGCGGCGTCCCCCGGGATCGTTCCACAGCTCGCTCGGCATGGAGGGAAGAGGCTTGGTGATGACGAGCTCACCAAGCTCGTCCACGACCGGCCGGCCCTCGCCATCGAAGGCGAAGGCCGCCACGCCGAGGCAGCGTCCGGACATCTCTCCTGCCAGGACGGGCAGCAACGGGTTGCCCTGCACGATCCCCGAGCACAGGTCGGTGCCGCCGCTGCCGACGTTGAGCATGCAGTCCGGCCCGAGCTCTTCCGTCGCGTACACGAAGCCGTCGAGGGGGAGCGGCGAGCCGGCACATCCGAGCTGGCGGACACGTAGGTCGAGCTCGCCCGGCCGTAGCCCCGCCCGCCGGCAGGCCATCAGGTAGCCGGAGCTCACGCCGAGGCAGGTGGCCCCGGTCTCCTCCGCGAGGCTCCACTGCCAGGCGAGGTCGGGATGGACCGGGTTGCCGTCCAGCTGCACGATCGAGGCGCCGCACAAAAGAGCCGAGACGAGGGCGTTCCACATCATCCAGGCGGTCGTGGTGAACCACATGAGGCGGTCGCCCGGCCGGAGGTCCCAGCTGAGGACGTGGTTCTTCAGGTGCTCGACGAGGATGCCGCCATGGGTGTGCACGATCGCCTTGGGGAGCCCCGTCGTGCCCGAGGAGTAGAGGATGTACAAAGGATGGTCGAAGCTCACGGGGGTGAACGAGAGGGGCTCTGCCTCGGCGAGCAGGTCCTCCCAGCCGAGGGTGTCGTCCAGCTGCCGGCCGAGATAGGGAACGTGCACCACTGACTTGAGGGTCTTCGAAAGCCCCTTTCGTACCTCGCCGACTTCGCTGCGGCGGTCCACCTCCTTGTCGCCGTAGCGGTAGCCGTCTACGGCGAGGAGCACTGTCGGCTCTATCTGGGTGAACCGGTCGAGCACGCTGCGGGGGCCGAGCTCGGGGGCGCAGCTCGAAAAGACCGCCCCGAGGCTGGCGGCGGCGAGGAAGGCGACGAGCGTCTCGGGGATGTTGGGCAGATAGGCCGCCACGCGGTCGCCCTTTCCCACGCCGAGGCGCATAAAGCCGGCCCGGGCGCGGCCGACCTGATCGCGAAGGCCGGCCATGTCGAGACGGAGGGGCTTTCGGGTCTGGGAGTAGGACAGGGTGACGACTTGGCGGTCGTCGGTGAAATGCCGCAGAGCGTGGTGGACGTAGTTGAGGCGGGCGCCCCCGAAGAAGCGCACCCCCGGCATGGAGGGGCTCTCGGGCATGACGAAGTCGTAGGGGGTCTCGGCGTCGATGGCGAAGTAGTCCCAGAGCGAGCCCCAAAAGCCCGTCTGGTCCGAGATCGACCACTGCCACAGCTCCTCGTAGCCGCCGAAGCGCCTTCCTCGCTCGGCCAGCCAGGCGAGGTAGTGGGCAAGGCGCGAGGAGGAGAGGTCCTCGGCGCTCGGCTCTCTCAGCACCTCACCCGGCCGGATCGTCATCTGCGCGGGCGCTCGCGTCTTGCCGGACGCCGGTCGAGCACCCGGACGGCCTTGCCCTCGCTTCGCGGGACCGAGCCCGGCGGGCCGAGGGACACCGTGACGCGGAGGCCGAGGTGCGAGCGGAGAAGCTCTGACAGATGGGCGCCGAGGTGCTCGGTGTCTGCTCCCGCGTCGGCGGCCTCGCACTCCAAGGTGACCTCGTCCAAAGGCCCGGAGCGGTCGATCACGAGGCGGTAGTGGGCAGATGCGCCCTGACAGAGCGACAGGACGTGCTCGACCTGGGAAGGGTGCAGGTTCACGCCGCGGACTATCACCATGTCGTCCTGCCTGCCCCGAAGGCCGGTGAGTCGCACCATGGCGCTCCCGCACTCGCAGGGCTCGGTCACAAGGGTGCCGATGTCGCCCGTCCGGTAGCGCAGCAAAGGCATCGCCTCGCGCTGAAGGGTCGTGAAGACGAGCTCTCCCTCCTCGCCCGGACCGAGGCGGTGGCCGTCGAGCGGGTCGATCACCTCGGCGATGAAGTGGTCCTCGTTCACATGTAGCCCGTCCCTGGCGGCGAGGCACTCCGAGGCGACGCCCGGTCCGCACAGCTCCGAGAGGCCGTAGAAGTTGACGGCTCTGAGCCCCAAGCGGACCTCGATCTCGGCCCTCATGTGCTCGGTCCACGGCTCCCCGCCGAAGAACCCGAGCTCGAGGCTCAGATCCTGCGGCCCGAGCCTCGAGGCGGCGAGGGCGTCGGCGATCGCAAGGGCATACGACGGGGTGGAGACGAGCACCTCGGCCCGCAGGTCGCAAAGAAGCATGACCTGGCGGGCGGTGAAGCCGCCCGAGACCGGCACGACCGTGGCGCCGACGCGTTCGGCGCCCTGGTGGAAGCCGAGCCCGCCGGTGAAAAGCCCGTAGCCGTTGGCGTTGTGGAGCACCATGCCGGCCCTCAGGCCGGCCGCGGCCATCGAGCGGGCCATGAGGTCGGTCCAGGCTTCGAGGTCGTGCCGGGTGAAGGCCACCACGGTCGGCTTGCCGCCCGTTCCGCTCGAGGCGTGCACCCGCACCACCTCGTGCCTGGGTACACAGAGCAGCCCGAAGGGATAGTTGGCCCGGAGATCGGCCTTGGTCGTCGGCTCGACCGCCTCGAGGTCGTCCAGGCACGAGACGTCGCTCGGGCTCGTGACCCCGGCGGCGGCGAGACGCTTTTGGAGCGGTCCTTTCGCATCCAAGAGACGCGAGATCGTCGCCCGCAGTCGCTTGGTCGTCAGAGCCTCCAGCTCGTCTCGCAAGAGGCTCTCGGGCCCTCGGGCGGTGGGCTCAGCCGGTACGTTCGTGCGCACGCCAGTGGACCTCAAGGTTGGACACGAGGACGGGGCTCAGGTGACAGTAGGCCTGTTCACGGGCGAAGACCGCCATGTAGCGGCGGAAGACGTCGAGCGGCTCCTCGCCGACTCGCATGGCCCGCCGGTTGGCCGCCGCGTTGACGAGGCCGGAGGACGTGAGGGCCTCTATGCGCCCATAAAGGGCCCTGTCCATGTCGGCGGCGTCGACCACCTCGTCGCAGAGGAGGTCGGCGTCGGGCTCGCCCGCCGTCCACTCGCGCCCCGAGAGGATCGCCTGGCGCGCCGCCCGGTCGCCGACGAAGCGCGGCAGGCGCAGGTTCGAGGCTCCGGGGATGATGCCCTCCTTGCGGGCCGGCAGGTACAGCCGCGCCCCACGGGCGGCGACGACATGGTCGACGACGTGCAACAGCTGGCAGGCACCGCCGACGGCGAAGCTCTCGACGGCGGCGATCCACGGCTTCTCGATCGACCCCGGCACCTCGTCCTCGTCGCCGGCGCCGGTCCGGGCGGCGGTTCTTGCGGGGCTCGCCGCTGCCAGAAGGTCGGTGCCGCCGGACGGCGCCACCCCGCGATAGATCTTGTTGACGTAGCCGAGGTCGCGCACCAGGTAGAAGAGGAAGTCGATGCGGCCCTTGTAAAGGTGGGTGAGATTGATCCCCGCCCCGAAGACGCGGCCGTTGGTGTAGCCCGGCCGGTCGACCGGGGCGCCCCTGATCACGCCGACCTCGATCGACTCGTCGAGGAGCACGAGGTCGACGGCGCACTCGCTCGCCCACAGCGTGGTGCCGTCCTCGGCATTGAGGTGGCGCGGGTTCGCCAGCTCGAGCACGGCGGCCGGACCGGCGCGCCGCAGGCGGACAGGTCCGATCTCTGCGGCTCCGTCTCTGGCAAAGGCGGGGAGTCGTTCGAGGGCCTCTTGGCTCGGCGCGAGCATCGCCGCGACGAGGTGGGCTCCGCTGCCGCGAAGGCCGAGGAAGCGAGAGGCAAGGATCCCCTGGGAGATCTCGACGCCTTCCTTGTCGGCGAGAGCACGGCTCCGCTCGGCGTCCATCTCTGCCCTGGAGGGGACGAGGCCGGGGACGGCCGAAGCGGCGTCCTCCATCAGCTCCTCGATCCGCAGCATGCGGCTGTAGCCGGCGGTGAGCTTCTCGTAGAGGGCGGCGGCATGGGTGGCGAGGAAGGCCTCCCGCTCGGCTTGCGACAGCTTGCAGATGACGTCGCGGGCGGCGCGCTCCGAGGGGGTGCAGGAGGCGAGCGGCGGTAGGCGGGATCTGAGGCGGGCACCTGCCAAGAGGAACTCGCTCGTCTTCGCCTCGGCGGCCGCGTAGGCCCCGGCTGCGTGGGCATCGGCGGCCGCGTAGGCCCCGGCTGCGTGGGCATCGGCGGCCGCATGAGGTACGGCGGGCGGGGGAGCAGAGGCGATCCACGCCGCTGCCTCGGCTCCGGGCAGCCCCGCCCTGACGAGGGCGGCGTCGGCTTCGAGGTCGCGTTCGCGAGCGCCTGCCGCTGTGTCCGTCTCAGTCGTAGACGATCACGCCCCGGATGTTCTTGCCGTCGCGGAGGTCTTGGTAGCCCAGGTTCACATCCTCCAGCTTGTATCTACAGGTGACCAGTTCGTCCAGCTTGAGCTGACCGTCCCGGTAGAGGCCGAGCAGCTTGGGGATGTCCGCCCTCGGGTTGGCGGAGCCGAAGATGGCGCCGCGGAGCTGCTTTTGGAACAGGGTCATGAGGTGGAGGTTCAGCTTCACGTCCATCTGGGTCATCGGGGCGATGGAGGTCACCACGGCCCGGCCGTCCTTCGAGATGAGATCCATCAAGGGGGCTATCAGCTCGCCTTCGGCGAGCCCGGCGGTGAGGATCGCCGCGTCGGCCATCTGCCCGAAGCTCAGCTCTTCGACGAGCGCTCTGGCCGTCTCCATGTCAGGGGCGACGTCGGTGGCACCGAAGGCTCGCGCCTGCTCGAGCTTGAAAGGCACCGGGTCGACCGCCACGATGCGCTTGGCGCCGGCAAGGCGGGCACCCTGAACGGCGTTGATGCCGACGCCGCCTACTCCGACGACGACGACGGTCTCGCCGGCCTGCACCTCGGCGGCGTAGACGGCCGAGCCCCAGCCCGTCGTCACGCCGCAGCCGACGAGGGCGGCGGTGTCGAGGGGAATGTCCTCGTCGATCTTCACGACCGAGGACTCGTGCACCACCGTGTAGGGGCAGAAGGTACCGAGGAGGCACATCGCGCCGAGGCCCGTGCCCTTGGCCGAGAAGCGATGCACGCCGTCAGCGATGGGCAGGCCCGCCAGCAGGTGGGCGCCGAGATCGCACAGGTTCTGGCGTCCGGTCGAGCACCATCGGCAGCGTCCGCAGGCGGGGATGAAGCTGAGGACCACGTGGTCACCCGGTGACACGCTCGTCACCGCCGGGCCGACCTCTTCGACCACGCCGGCACCCTCGTGGCCTCCCACCACCGGGAGGGTCGCCGGGATGTCGCCGGTCACGAGGTGCTCGTCGGAGTGACACAACCCCGAAGCCGCCAGCCTTACCTTCACCTCCCCGGCCACCGGATCGGCGAGGTCGACCTCTTCGAGGCTCCAGGTCTGGCCGAGTGCCCAGAGAACTGCGGCTTGTGTCTTCACGGGACCTCCCGGGTCAGCGTGCCGGGCCCTTTGCGGAACCGGTGGCCGAAGATCGATGCGTGATGGTCGGCGATGGTAGCTCCGAGGCAGCGCCGTAGGTCTACCGAGCGCCGGCTCCACCTCGGCCGCCATCGGGCCGAGCGCGCGAGGCGTTGCGTCGACGGTAGAGGCGCAGGAGCTCGTCGACGCCCGACAGCTCGAGATGCGGACGGCGCTCGACGGCGAGCGTCGAGAACGAGCCGGCACGCGCTATGCCGGTGCCGACCGAGACGGCGAGCGCATGACCGCGATGAGCCATGGGAACCTCGAGATCGGGGTCGTCGCCGACGACGGCCGTCTCGTCGGGTCGCACCCCGAGGCGCCGGGCGGCGCTGCGAAGCGCCACGAGGGAGGGCTTGCCGACGATCTTCGGGCGCCTGCCGGTGAGGTCGGTGATCACGGCACAGATCGCCCTCGAGGTGCCGAGGGAGCGGCCCCCGGCGGTGGCGAAGTAGAGGGACTGAGAGGCGCTGTAGAGCTGCGCACCCCCCCACACGGCTGCGCAGGCGGCCTCGAGGTGCTCGAAGCGCACCTGACGGAACCAACCCACGAGGACCGCGTCGACGCTCGGGGCCCCCTCCGGGGCGACGACCTCGATGCCCGCACGGCGAAGCGGCTCGGCCACCCCCTCGCCGCCGAGCACCATGACGCGTGCGTGACCGGCTCTGAGGCAGACCTCCGCCGCCACCAGTGACGGCGTGAGCACGCCCGAGTCGGGCAGGTCGAATCCGATCCCCCGCAGGATGGCCGTATAGGCGGCCGGCGGCCGGGCCGTCCCGTTGGTGAGCACGACCAGCGGAAGGCCGTTCCTTCTCAGGTGGTCCACCAGCTCGACCGCGCCCGGCAGCGGTGCGAGGCGCTCGTTGGCCCAGTCTCCGAGCACGAGGGTGCCGTCCATGTCGAGGACGAGTCCCCGGACCTGGCGAAGGCGCGCCAGCGCCGCCGGGTCGTGGGCGACTGGGTTACCCCGGGCCATCGAGGGCCCCAGCTCCGGCCCGGCCCCGCAGCCGCAGGCTGAAGCCCGGCTTGTCGACCACCAGCTCCGTCACGGCAGGGCGGCGGGAGAGCTCGTCGAGCAGCCGCAGCACGGGCGAGAGAGCCGGCGAGTAGTGGCGCGGCGCTGGCGAGGAGCCCAGCATCGCGTCCACCTGCTCGGCGGGCATCGAGGCCCGAAGCACCAGCTCCTCGTCGTCCACCCCACGAAAGCGCCTCCGGAGCTCTGAGACCGTCGGTGGGGGCGGCTCGGCCGCGAGCTCTCTCGCACGGGCTCGGGAAAGTATCCGGTCGCTCACCTCCTCGGCTACGGGGGCGGTCGGTCGGCCGAAGCGCCCGAGGAGGTAGCGGATCAGCTCGTCCGGAACGTTCTCGTAGCGCTCGCCGCCGAGCACGTTGTAGAGGGCCTGGGTACATACCATCTGCGGGAAGGGCGTGACCATGATCGGGAAGCCGAGCTCGGCCCGCACTCGTGGCACCTCCTCCATCAAGGCTCCGAAACGGTCTTCCAGGCCGAGCTCGTGAAGCTGGCGGCGCGTCGTCGTGAGGACCCCGCCCGCAACCTGGTGGCGCAGGAAGGCGGCGTCGTACTCCTGGGGGGCTCCCGAGGGAAGCGACTCGGCCGCGGCCAGCTCTCTGAGAAAGCCCGCCACCTTCGACAGCGCCCGGTCGTCGACCTCGACGTCGTGACCGAGCTGGCGCAGGTTCGCCGTGAGGCGCTCGGCGTCGGGGAGCGAGGAGCCGTTGGCGAGCGGGCCGCAGGCGACGTGGAGCGCCCGGACCCCAAGGGAGGCTGCGGCGAGGTAGGTCACCGGGGCGAGCCCGATGGTGCAGTGAGAGTGGAGCTCGAGGGGCTTTTGCCCGAGCCGGCCGAGGACGGCCGGGATGAGGGTGGCGGCCCTCTCGGGGCTCAACAGGCCCGTCGGATCCTTGAGGTAGGCGCGGTCGACCTCGGGGCAGGCGGCCGCCATCTCCGCCACGCCTGCATAAAAAGCGTCGTCGTGCACCGGGCTCAGGGTGAAGGTGAGGGCGGCGACGACCTCGGTGGCGCCGGCGCTCCGTGCCATGCGGGCCGCTCGTCTCATCGCCTCGAGGTCGTGCATGGGGTCGAGGACGATGAAGCGGCCGATGCCGTTGCGCACGAGGAGGTCGTAGACGAGCTGCATCAGCTCTGGGTGCGCCTCCTCCCAGGAGATGAACCGGAAGCCGGTCCCGATGAACTGAAGGAGCGTGGCTCCCATGGCGGCCCGCGTCAGTCGAAGGCGCTCCCAGGGATCCTCCCTGTGCGTGCGCACCGCCACGCCCATGTGAGTGCTCGAGGTGTAGTCGAGAGCCCGGAAGCCGACGCGGTCGAGGAGAGGCGCCGCCTGCAGGACATGGCGAGTCCTGAGACCCGTGGCGCCCCAGAGGCTCTGGTTGCCGTCGCGAAGCGAGACGTCGACGAGCTCGATCGCGGCCATGGCGCCCGAGGCTAACGAGGTCAGGAGCTCTGGTCTCTTGCGAGGAACCGCTCGAGCCACTGCGTGTCGACGCCGCCGGTGCGGAAGTCCTCGGTCGTGATCACGCCGTGCTGGAGCGAGGTGGTCGTATGGATGCCCTCGATGCGGCAGCGCTCGAGAGCGGAGGCCAGCCGGCCGAGCGCCGCGGGCCTGTTGGGCCCCGAGGCGATGACCTTGGCGACGAGCGAGTCGTACCATGCCGGCACGACCGTGCCGGCCTGCAGGGCCGAGTCGACGCGGATGCCGGGCCCGGCCGGGAAGGTGGCGGATCTCACTCGACCCGGCGACGGCCTGAAGCCCTTGGATGGATCCTCGGCGTTGATGCGTGCCTCGACGGCATGTCCGGTCAGCTCGATCTCCTCCTGGCGCAGTCGCAGCGGGACGCCTTCGGCGACGGCGATCTGCTCGGCGACGAGGTCGAGGCCCGTGACCTCCTCCGTGACGGGGTGCTCGACCTGGATGCGGGCGTTCACCTCCAAGAAGAAGAAGCGCCCGGCCGAGGAGTCGAGGAGGAGCTCGACAGTGCCGAGCGAGCGGTACCCGAGGCGTCGGGCGAGGCGGACGGCGGCGCCTCGCATCTCCGAGCGCAACGCCCCCTCGACAAGAGGAGCCGGAGCTTCCTCGACCAGCTTTTGGTGCCGGCGCTGCACGGAGCAGTCGCGGTCTCCGAGATGGACGGCTACCCTGCCGTCACCCAGCACCTGTACCTCGACGTGGCGGGCATGCTCCAGGTAGGCCTCGAGGTAGACGCGGGGATCTCCGAAAGCCCCTGCCGCCTCGGCCATCGCCGTCTCGAGGCTTGCGCCGAGCGCGCCTTTATGGCGCACGAGTCGCATCCCCCTGCCGCCTCCGCCGGCGACGGCTTTCACGAGGACGGGAAGCCCGATCTGCTCACAGAGCCGCTCGGCCTCTGCGAGCGTCCTCGCCTCGCCGCCAGGCAGGAGACCAATCCCGGCAGCCTCGGCCTCGGCGCGAGCGCGGAGCTTGTCTCCGAGCACCGACAGCTGCGGGGCCGGTGGCCCGACGAAGCAGATCCCTCGCTCGGCGCAGGCTTCGGAGAGCGCCGGGTTCTCCGACAGGAAGCCGTACCCGGGATGGACGGCGTCGGCGCCGCAGGCGAGCGCCGCCGATACGACCGCCTCGACGGAGAGGTAGCTCTGCTCCGGAGCCGCCGGGCCGAGCCTCACCACCTCGTCTGCGAGCCGCGCCGGGACCGAGTCGAGGTCGGGCTCAGAGGCGGCGAGCACTGCCTCGATCCCGAGGCGCCGGCAGGTGCGGATCAGGCGGGCGGCGATCTCGCCGCGGTTGGCGACGAGGAGTCGATGGACTCTCACCCGGTGTCGGGCCGGATGCGCATGAGCACCGCGCCCTGCCCGGCGGCCTGCCCATTTGCGACGCAGATCTCCACGAGGCTGCCGCTCACGCCGGCCGCGACGGCGTTCATGAGCTTCATCGTCTCGACCAGGCCGACGACCGTGTCCGCCTCGACGTGCTGGCCGACCGTCACGAAAGGAGGCGCCCCTGGCCTGGGCGCGCGGTAGAACACGCCCGGCAGCGGGCACACGACGCCCGCCGTCTCCTCGGCGCGCGCGGGCTCTCGCTCCGCAGCGCCGGCCGGCTCGCCGGGTGCCCGCTCGGCCGGTGCCGCGGGCGCCCCCCCGGGATCCGCGCCCACTGGCCGTCCTTCGCCCACCTCCTCCTCCCTCGTCCATCCTGTTGGCAGGCGCCGGAGAGTGAGCACGAAGCGGCCCGTGTCGAGGTGCAGCTCGTCGTAGCCCGACGAGTCGAGCAGCGCCACGATCTCGTCCACTTCCTCGGGGGAGAGGCTCACCCTCTGCCCATCATCTCGATTACATGGTCGAAGGCTCTGGCCTTTGGCCCCGCGGCCGGGGGGGTCTCCTTCTGCGACCAGACGGTCTCGGGCCGGCTCTGCAGGACGAGCAGATCCCTGCCGTCTC
>JBOGHY010000024.1:0-14399 GCA_050742375.1 Acidimicrobiales bacterium
AGGTGAGACGGCGTCAACCCGATATTGCCACCCTCAGTAGTCAAAATCTTACGCTCCGTGAGATTTTTGTCAGAAAATCCTGTACAATAGGTTCACAGGCTGATCGTGAGCCCGCCCGCGATCGCCACGGCGAACGAGGGAGCAGTGCACTGAGCGACGCACCGCAGGGCGAAGGTTGGTGGGTCGCGTCGGACGGGAAGTGGTACCCGCCGGAGCTCCATCCAGACGCCTTGAAGACCTCGCCGCCGACAGCAGCGGGAGAGGCGGCTCCCTCGCCTGGCATGGCCGGAACCGAGGAACCAGAACACGCCGCCGGCGCGCCGCCCGAGGCAAGCGGAGCACCACTCTCAACAGTGGAGGGGTCAGAGTCACCGGCTGCCACGGCCAGCGCCGCCACCACGGCCAGCGCCGCCACCACGGCCAGCGCCGCCACCACGGCCAGCGCCGCCACCGATCGGGCCTCGCGCCGCCGCTCGAGGGTCCTCTTGATCGCCCTCGCCGTGCTGATCGTCGTCGGCGGCACGCTCGCCGGCGTGCTCACCACCGTCACCAACAGCGGCGCCCCGCCAAGCAGCACGACCACGAGCAGCCCGACCACGAGCACAGCTACCACGACCACGACCGTGTCGGTGGCAAACCCGACCCTGGATCAGGCCGCCGCCGCCCGGATCGTCCTTTCGCTTGCAGCGATGCCGGGGGGTTGGGTGCTCTGGCCCGACCCGGCAGTTCCGGGCGGCGCGGGAGCGCTCTCGAGCGTCTCGTCGTGGACGGGAGCCATAGGGCCTCATCCGTCCTGCGGCACGGCCGTGCGGCTCCTCGACGGCACCGGCATCGCCCGACCCGATGCCTCGAGGAGCTCGGGCTTCCAGCGCGTGAACGGGGGCTTTGCCGAGGTTAGAGACGACGTGAAGATCTACCCGAGCAGAGCCGCAGTCGACGCCCAGCTCGCCCAGCTCTCGACGATCCGCAGCCCCAGGGTCCGCATGTGCCTCGACGTCCTTTTCGAGCGCTCCGCCAGCATCGGCCTGCCACCGCACAGCGCCCTGCGCATCCGGTCGTCGTCGGTCCCGCCACCCCACCTCGGCACCGGTCAGCGCGGTGCCGAGCTACGGATCACCGGTGCGGTACGGATCGGCCCACATGAGGTGCCGCTCCGGGCCGACATCGTCACCGTCGCCGAAGGGCGCACTGTCATCTCGTACTTCTCGCTCAGTCTCTTCAAAGGCCACGAGACGGCGCTCGACGCCTCTCTCGTCACGCTGCTCAGCTCGCGGCTGGCGCACTTCGTCCGATAGGACGGCGGAGCCGGGAGATCGTCGCCCCGTCCGGGCTCAGGGGAGAAAACGATAGAGCGGGAAGGGCTCGAGGAGCTCGGTCACCTTGGCGCGTAGGCGCGGGGCGGCGGCCGCCCAGTCCCGCCCATCGTCGCGCCGGCAGGACCCGAGGGCCTCGGCGAGCAGCGAGCCGACCTGGCGGAACTCGTCCTCCCCGAAGCCCCGCGCCGCCAGGGCGGTAGCCCCGAAGCGGAGTCCCGAGGCGGCAGGTGGGTCCTGCGCGTCGTAGGCGATCCTGATGTCGTTCGCCGAGACGCCGATCTCGTTCAGCTTCGCCAGCACCGCCGCCGCCCGGCGCCCCGAGGGCCCGAGATCGACGAGGAGCTGATGGACGTCGGTGCCCCCGGTGACGACTTCGGCACCCACGCGGTCGGCGGACTCGACGAGCACCGAGGCGATCATGCGGGCGCCGGCGACGGTTCGAGCCATGCGCTCCCGGTACGACTCGGTCCGAGCGAGGGCGAAGGTTGCCGCCTTGGCAGCGAGCACGTGGGGCAGCGGGCAGCCGTGAGTTCCGGGGTAGACGGCGTCGTCGATCGCCCTCGCAAGCTCCTCCCGGCACAGGATCGCTCCCCCTCGTGCCCCGCCGAGGGTCTTGTGCACCGTCATGGTGCAGACGTCGGCGTAGGGGACTGGGTCCGGATGGAGCCCAGCGGCCACGAGCCCGGCGAAGTGCGCCATGTCGACCACGAGCCGGGCGCCGACGCCGTCGGCGATCTCGCGGAAGGCGGCGAAGTCGAGCAGGCGGGGGTAGCACGACCAGCCGGCGAAGATCACCCTCGGCCGCAGCTGTTCGGCCATGGAAGCCACCTGGTCCATGTCGACGAGGCGGTCCTCCCGGCGCACACCGTAGGCGTGGGCGTCGTAGCACCGCCCGGCGAAGGTCGACTCGTCATAGTGGGTCGGGTGCCCCCCGTGGTTGAAGTCGAAGCCGAGCACCGCCTCGCCCGGCCGGCACAGCCCGTGCAGCACGGCCATGTTGGCGTTCGAGCCCGAGTAGGGCTGAACGTTGGCGTGCTCGGCCGAGAAGAGGCTCTTTGCCCGCTTTATGGCGAGCGTCTCGATCTCGTCGATCCACTCGCAGGTGTCGTAGTCGCGCCGCCCCGGGTAGCCGTCGGCGTACTTGGCGGTGAGGACCGAGCCTTGCGCCTCCAGGATGGCGCGGGGTGGGATGCTCTCGGAGGCCACGAGGTCGAGGGTGGAGCGCTGGCGGCCGAGCTCGGCGTCCAAGAGATCGGCGAGCTCGGGGTCGGCGTCGCGAAGCGGCAAATCGAGGAGCGGGTCGGTCATGGCGTCTTTGCGCGGGCATGGGCAGGCGCCGGCACGGCGGTCGCCTCTGAGGCGCCGGCGGAGCCCGAGCCCGGCGGTCCCGCCGCATGCCCGACGAGCATCACGTCGAAGCCCTCGGAGCGGGCGCGCTCCACCACGGCAGCGGCGTGCTCGGGATTGCGCGTCTCGAGCACGACCTGCACCCCCGTCTCGCGCACATGGAGGTCGAACCCCTCCCGCAGATGGTCGACGGCGACGAGGTTGGCGCCCGAGCCGCCGAGGCAGGACAGAAGGCGTGCCAGCTGACCAGGGCGGTCCGAGACACGGGCGAAGAGGGCGAGGCGCCTCCCGGCGTTCGTCTCGTGACGGCGGATGGCCGGCCACAAAAGGCCGGTGTCGACGTTTCCCCCCGAGAGCACGACGGCCGTCAGGCCGCCAGCTCCAGCCCCGGTACCCTCGCCCGCGGGCGCCACCCGCCCGGACAGGACTGCGGCCACGCCGACGGCGCCAGCCCCCTCGACGACGAGCTTTGCCCGCTCCATCAGGAGCACCATGGCCTCGGCGATCTCGTCCTCGCTCACGGTGACGACCTCGTCGACGTACTCGGCCACGATCGGGAAGGCCAGGTCTCCCGGGTTCCCGATGGCGATCCCGTCCGCCAGCGTCGGAGCACCGTGCACCGGGATCCGGCGGCCTGCGGCGAGCGAGGCGGGCCAGGGGGCGCAGCTGGCTGCCTGTACGGCGACGACCCGCACCTCCGGCCGGAGCACCGACAGGGCAAGAGAAATTCCTGCCGCCAGTCCCCCCCCGCCAAGTGGCACCACCGCCGTGGCGAGCTCCGGGACGTCCTCGGCGAGCTCCACACCGAGCGTGCCCTGCCCGGCGATGACCGCCTCGTCGTCGAAGGGGTGGATGAGCGCCTTGCCGGTCTTCTCGGAGACGGCCCGGGCCGCGGAAAGGCAGTCCTCGATCGCCTCGCCCCCGAGGTGCACGACGGCGCCATAGTTGGCTGCCGCCTCCGCCTTTGAGACCGAGGCATCCTGCGGCATGAAGACCTCGCAGGGGACCCCGGCGGCCGAGGCCGCAAAGGCAACCGCCTGGGCGTGGTTGCCGGCGCTCGCCACCACGATCCCTTTCCCTGCGCCGGCCGCCCCGAGGGCGGCGAGCTTGGCGGTCGCCCCCCGGAGCTTGAACGAGCCCGTCCGCTGAAGGTTCTCGGCCTTCAACACGACGGGCGAGCCGAGGCGGGCCGAGAGCACCCGCGAGTTGAAGAGGGGCGTGTGGGTGGCGACCTTCGCCACGGTGCCCCTCGCACGCTCGATCTCGTCGAAGTCCACCGCCGTCAGCGCCCCGAGCGAGCCGCCCGGGAGCGTCGGGTCTCAGTCACCCGGGAGCGCCCGCACGATCTCGACCATTCTCTCGCCGGCCTCGGTGGGGTTTGAGGCGACGACGGCGCCTGCCGCCCGGAGCGCCTCGATCTTGCCCCGAGCCGAGCCGGTCGAGCCCGAGACGATGGCACCGGCGTGGCCCATCTTGCGGCCCTCCGGCGCGGTGACCCCGGCGATGTAGGCGACGACGGGCTTCGACATCTGGGACCCGATGAACTCGGCCGCCTGCTCCTCGGCCTCGCCACCGATCTCGCCGATCAACATGACGGCCTTCGTCTCCCGGTCCTCCTCGAAGGCGGTGAGCACGTCCACGAAGCTCGTGCCGGGCACGGGGTCGCCGCCGATGCCGACGCAGGTGGTCTGGCCCACCCCCTGCTCGGAGAGCTCATGCAGCGCCTGGTAGGTGAGGGTGCCAGAGCGGCTCACGATGCCGACGGGCCCACCCGCTAGGGCGATGTCGCCGGAGGTGATGCCGATGTTGCACTTGCCGGGCGAGATGAGACCGGGGCAATTCGGGCCAAGCAGGCGGGTCTTTGGGAAGTCGCGGGAAAGGCGGGCGAAGACGAGCGCCTCGTCCTTGGCGGGGATGTGCTCGGTGATGCAGACGACGAGGGCGATGCCCGCCTCGGCCGCCTGGATGATGGCCTCGGGCGCCGCCCTTGGTGGCACGGCGACGAAGCTCGCCTCGGCACCCCAGAGCTTCACGGCGTCCTCGACCCGGTCGTAGACAGGGATCCCCTCCACCTCGGTCCCGCCCTTTCCGGGCGTCACGCCGGCGACGACCTTGGTGCCGTAGTCCCGGTTCCTCAAGCCATGGAAGCGTCCCTGGCTCCCAGTTAGGCCCTGCACGACGACGCGGGTGTGCTCGTCGACGAAGATGCTCACGACCGCGCCCCGGCGATCTCCACCGCGCGCCTCGCCGCGGAGAGCATGGTCGCCTCGGAGATGATGTCCTCCGACGAAAGCCCCTCGATGATCTGCCTCGCCTCTTTTGCGTTGGTCCCGTCCAGGCGCAGCACGACTGGCGAGGAGAGCCTGACCCGCTCGGTTGCCGCCACGATGCCGCGGGCCACCTCGTCGCAGCGCACGATGCCGCCGAAGATGTTGACGAGGATCGCCCGCACCTTCGGGTCGGAGTTGATCACGTCGAGGGCGTTCGCCATCACATCGGCATTGGCGCCGCCGCCGATGTCGAGGAAATTGGCAGCGCTTCCGCCTGCCTGGTTCACGACGTCGAGGGTGCTCATCGCGAGGCCCGCCCCGTTGGCGATGATCCCGACGTCACCGTCGAGGCCTATGTAGTTGAGACCCTTCTCCTTCGCCGCCGCCTCGCGCTCGTCCAGGTCGTAGGAGCCCTCGAAACCGGCCCACTCGGGGTGGCGGAAGGCGGCGTCGTCGTCGAGGGTCACCTTGGCGTCGAGGGCGTGCACGCGGCCGTCGGTCGTGAGCACGAGCGGGTTCACCTCGACGAGGTCGGCGTCGCCCTCCACGTAGCACCGGTAGAGATCGACCAGCAGGGCGGCGGCGCCGACAAGGGCCTCCGGGTCGAGGTCGGCCTCTCCGACGAGGCGCGAGGCAGTCTCCAGGTCGAGCATCTCGATGGGGTCGACGTGGTGGCGCACGACGGCGCCCGGGTCGGACGACGCCACCTCCTCGATCTCGACGCCCCCCTTTGCCGAGAGCATGGCGAGGTGCTTGCGGGCTGCGCGGTCCAAGGTGAAGCTCAAGTAGTACTCCGCCGCGATGTCGGTCGCCTTCTCGACCCAGAGGCGGCGCACGACGTGGCCCTTTATGTCGAGTCCGAGGATCGCCCTCGCGTGCGCCTCGGCCTCGGCGCTGTCGGCCGCCAGCTTCACGCCGCCCGCCTTGCCGCGCCCTCCGACCTGCACCTGGGCCTTCACGACGACCGGGTAGCCGATCGCATCCGCGGCGGCTACGGCCTCTTCGACGGTGTCGGCAACCGCGCCCGGCGACACGGGGACGCCGTAGCGGGTGAAGTACTGCTTGCCCTGGTACTCGAACAGATCCATCTCGTTCCCCTCTAGTCGCTCGCCCGCGTAGAGGCGCGTTCGCGCGAATCGAGGGCGCTTTCGAGCCAGGAGGAGATTTCGGGGAGGGGGGTTCCGGGCGTGAAGACCGCAGCCACGCCAGCCGCCCTCAGCAGGGCGATGTCGGGCTCGGGGATGATCCCGCCGGCCACGACGACGACATCTTCCATCTTCTCGGCCCGGAGGCCCTCGACCACCTTCGGCACGAGGGTGAGGTGGGCCCCGGAGAGGAGCGACAGCCCGACGGCGTCGGCGTCCTCGTCGACGGCGGCCTGTACGACCTGCTCGGGCGTCTGGTGGAGCCCCGTGTATATGACCTCGAAGCCGGCGTCACGAAGCGCCCGGGCGATCACCTTGGCCCCGCGGTCGTGCCCGTCCAAACCCGGCTTGGCCACGACGACGCGGTAGCGGCGATCCATGTCGAGGGGATGCTACCCATGGTGCCCGCGAGCGCCACAATCGGCCGTTGCTGGTCACGCAGCCTTCCGGCCGCCCGGCACCGCAGTTCGGCGAGGATCGCCCCATTACCACTCTCAGTGACGGTACGATTACTGCGTGCGACAAGAGTCCACGGGGGGGCTGTGGTGGTCGAGCAGCCGGGTGGCGGGAGCGCTTGCCTTCGGGCCGCTAGTGCTCGGCGTCTTCCTGCTCGCCCACCAGCTGACGCTGCACGAGGTCATCGCCGGGGTGACCTTTCAGGGCGACGGGACGAACCTCGGCTCGGCGCTGGCGCTCACGGGCGGGCAGCTGCCCTACGACAACTTCGCCCTCGCCCAGCCACCCGGCATGACGATCATCATGCTGCCCTTCGCCGGCATCGCCCACGCCTTCTCGAGCGCCGTCGGTCTAAGCGCCGCCCGCGTCGTCACCGCCATCGTGGCGGCGGCCGACGTCTTCCTCGTCGCCTTCCTCGCCCGCTATCGCGGCCTCGCCTCGACGGCGGCAGCGGGCATACTCTTCGCCCTCTACCCCTTTGCCTTCCTCGCCACTGGCTCGGCGCTGTTCGCCCCGTGGCTTCTCTTCTGCTGCCTGCTCGCCGCGGTGCTCGCCTTCGAGGAGACCGAGCTCTCCTCCTCGGGCGGCCACCTGCTCGCGGCGGGGCTCCTCCTTGGTTACGCCGTCGTGATCAAGCCGTGGGCGATCGTGCCGGCGCTCGTGCTCGTCGGCTGCTGTCTCGTCAAGCGGCGCGAGGTCTCGGGGCACCTGATCGGCGGGATCGTGGCCGCCATCGTCATCCCGTGCTTCATCTTCTTCCTCGCCGCCCCGGGGAACTTCTGGAGAGACGTCGTCGTCGCCGAGCTGGGCCAGAACGGAGCCCGAGCGGGGGCCGTCGGCTCGCGCTTCGCCCAAGTCCTGGGTCTCGGTGCCCCGATCGGGCTCCACTCGGCGGGGGCCCTGGCGACGGCGCTGGCGGCGATCGTGCTGGCAGTGATCCTCCTCGTGATGCTCGCCCAGCGCCACCTCGTGAGTGTCATGGACATCTTCTTCCTCGTCAGCTCGGTCGCGCTGGTCCTCGTCGCTCTGGTCCCGGACCAGCTCCCGAGCGACTACGGCTACTTCGCGGCCGGATTTTTCATGGTGCTCGTCGGCAACCTCGTCGGCAACGTGATGGAGATCCTCTCCAGCCTCCCAGGGGGCCAGACCGACGTCGGCGCCACCCTCGGCGGCGGCATCTCCCTCGTGGTCGTGGCGGGAGCCATCGCCCTCATCGCCGTGGGGTCGCCGAAGGAGACGAGCTACGAGCGCGGCTGGTTCCTGCGCCACGGGACCAACCCGTCGGCGCTCGTCGACTCTCACGTGCCGAGACCGGCCTGCGTGCTCTCCAATGACGCCTCTGTGCTCGTCGTCTCCAACCGGGCCATCGGGCACCCGAGCGGCTGCCCCTCGCTGCTCGACCCCGACGGACTCATCGCCGCCTCGGGCCTTCAGGCGGGGGCGACGACGAGCCCGGCTCTCGTCACCGAGTGGGAGCAGTACCTCGGCGCCTCGAGCTACGTCGTCATCTCCGACAGCGGAGGGGCGATCCCCTGGGACCCCGCCCTGCGGAGCTACTTCGACGGGAACTTCACCCGCGTCGCCCAGAACAGGACGCTGGCGATATTCGCCAACAAGGGAAACGCCATTCCCTGACCGCCTGGCTACCCGCGCGGCGCCGGCTCTGTGCAGGTTCGCGGCGGGGTCAGGAGCGCCGGCGGAGCGGGGTGAGGGCGAGGACGAAGCGCCGCGGGCGGCCCTCCGAGAAGCGGATCTCGGCGCGCATGTCGGTTCCATCGCCCTCGACGTGGGTGACGACGCCTGCGCCGAAGCGATCGTGCACGACGACGTCGCCCGGGACGAGGCCGAGCAGCTCGGCTCCCGTGGTCTTTTCCGGCGCCCGGAGGTACGGATCGCTGCCGGTGCCGGCTAGTCGCCGGCCGGAACCGCCGCCCGATCCTGGTCCGGCGGCCCGCTCGCCCCCGGGAGCGCCAAGCCCGGGGCCGCGGCCGAGACCGAGCACGATGCCCTCGCCGGCGTCCTCGATCAGCTCCTCTGGGATCTCCTTCAGGAAGCGGCTCGGGAGAGAGTCGCTGAACGACCCGAAGAGCATGCGCCGCCAGGTGTGCGTCAGGTAGAGGCGCTCCTGCGCCCGGGTGATCCCTACGTAGCAGAGCCGCCGCTCCTCCTCCATCTCGTCGGGCTCGGCGAGGCTCTGTGAGTGCGGGAAGATGCCCTCCTCGAGGCCGACGAGGAAGACCGCCTTGAACTCGAGGCCCTTGGCGGCATGAAGCGTCATGAGCGACACCATCGGGCCCTCCTCGATGGTGTCCTGGGCGGCGAGCAGCGTCGCCGTCTCGAGGAAGCTCGTCACATCGGTGAACTCCGACGCCACCGAGACGAGCTCGGCGAGGTTCTCGAGGCGACCCTCGGCCTCGATCGCCTTCGCCTCGGCGCCAGAGGTCGCCTCGGCTTCGAGCATCTCGGAGTAGCCCGTGAGCCTGAGGACGGTCTCGACGAGGGATGCGGGGGGGCTTTCGGAGGGCCTGCCAGCAGAGAGGTCGTCCAGTAGGACGAGGAAGGAGCTCACCGCCGAGACGGCCCTCCCCCCGACGCCGGCTTCGGCGGCACGGCGCAGGGCGGCGTCGAAGCCGATCCGCTCGGACCGGGCGAAGGCGACAAGGCGACCCGCCGTGGTGTCGCCGATGCCGCGGCGGGGCACGTTCAGCACTCGACGCAGCGACACCTCGTCGGACGGGTTCAGCACGAGGCGCAGGTAGGCGAGCACGTCCCGTATCTCGCGGCGGTCGTAGAAGCGCGTGCTGCCGATCACCTGGTAGGGGAGCCCCCGCTCCATGAGGGCCGCCTCGATCGCCCGGCTCTGGGCGTTCATGCGGTAGAACACGCCCACCTCTGACAGCTCGGCGCGTCCCCCCCGTCGCAGCTCGTCGATCTCTCCCGCCACGAAAGCCGCCTCGTCGCGGTCGTCGCCGGCGCGGTACCTCTGGATCTTCCCGCCCTCGCCGAGAGCGCTCCAGAGATCCTTCGCGTGGCGCAGCAGATTGTTCGAGATGACGGAGTTGGCCGCCCGCAGGATCGTCGTGGTCGAGCGGTAGTTCTGCTCCAGCAGGATGATCTTTGCGTCGGGGAAGGCCCGCTCGAACTCGAGCAGGTTGCGCATCTCGGCCCCCCGGAAGCGGTAGATGCTCTGGTCGGTGTCGCCCACGACGCAGACATTGCGGTGCTCGCGGCCCAACAGCATGACGAGCTCGTTCTGGGCCAGGTTGGTGTCCTGGTACTCGTCGACGAGCACGTGGGCAAAGCGCTCCTGGTAGCCCGAGAGCACGTCGGGGTGCTCGCGGAAGAGGCGCACGGTCCGCACCAAGAGGTCGTCGAAGTCCATGGCGTTCGCCTCGACGAGGCGACGCTCGTACTCGAAGAACGCCCCGGCCACGGTTCGCTCGTAGACGGTCGCCGCCCGGGCGTCATAGCCGTCGGCGTCGACGAGATCCGACTTCGAGGACGAGATGACGGCGGCCACCGCCCGTGCCGGGAAGCGCTTCTGGTCGATCCCGCGGTCGTCGAGGACGTGCTCGACGAGGCGTCTCGAGTCGCCGTCGTCGTAGATAGTGAAGCTGGAGCGGTAGCCGATCGCCTCGGCGTTGCGTCGGAGGATCCTCACGCAGGCCGAGTGGAAGGTCGAGAGCCACATGGAAGCGGCGTCCTCGCCCACTAGCTCGACGACCCGCCTTCGCATCTCGTCGGCCGCCTTGTTAGTGAAGGTGATGGCGATGATCCGCCACGGTTCGACGCCTCCGGCGACGAGCCAGGCGATCCGCCTCGTGAGGACCCGGGTCTTTCCCGAGCCGGCGCCGGCGACGACGACGAGGGGGCCGCCCGAGTAGGTCACGGCCTCGCGCTGGGGGCCGTTCAGGCCGGCGAGGATCTGCTCGGGGTCAAGGGGTGCCCACCCGGGCGGCGGGCTCTCGCCGGCGTCCGTGCCGCCGAGGGGCGGCAGCTCGGAGAAGTCGCCGAGCAGGTCCCAGTCGCCCTCCCGCTCCTCGTGCTCGTCCCGCTCCTCGTGCTCGTCCCGCTCCGACATGGCGCCGAGGATACGGGGCGATACCTTCACGCCGGCGGCGCCGAGACGAGGGCGGCCGCGGCCCGGTCCCTCAGGCCGGCGGGGCCGAGACGACGAGCTCAGCCTTGTGGAACTCCCGGATCGTGGCGTAGCCGCAGGTCGCCATCGACGCCCGGAGAGCCCCGAAGAGGCCGACTCGGCCGTCCGGCTCGTCTGCGGGACCGAGCAGGATCTGCTCGAGCGACCCGCGGGCGGGCACCCGTAGGCGCCGAGCCTGGGGAAGGCGGGCATGGGCGCCCGCCCTCTCGAAGTGGGTTCCGCCGCCGGGCGCCTCGGCGGCGGCGGCGAGCGGGGCGCCGAGCATGACGGCGTCCGCCCCGCAGGCGACGGCCTTCGCGATCTCGCCTCCCGTGGCGATGGATCCGTCCGCTATCACGTCCACGTAGACACCGGTCTCCTCGAGGTGGCGGGTGCGTGCGGCGGCGGCGTCGGCGAGCGCCGTCGCCTGCGGTACTCCGGCGCCAAGCACCTCTCCCGCTGTGCTGGCGGCACCCACCCCCCCGACGAGGATGCCCACCGCCCCGGTTCGCATGAGGTGCAGGGCCGTGTGGTACGAAGCGCAGCATCCGACCACGACGGGGACGTCGATCTCGCGGATGAACCGCTTCATGTCGAGCGCCTCGCCCGAGCGGGTGACGTGCTCGGCGGAGACGACGCCGGCCCGGATCACGAGCACGTCGATCTCGGCGCCTACGGCGACAGGGACCAGCTCGGCTGCCCGCTGGGGCGAGACCGAGCCGCAGGCCGCGACGGCGCCGGCGCGCAGCTCGGCGATGCGCGACGTCACGAGCTCGGGACGGACCGGGGCCGAGTAGGCCTCCCTCAGGACGGTCGTCACCTCACCGTCCCCACAGCTCGAGATGCGGTCCAACAAGGGCGCCGGATCCTCGTGGCGGGTCCAGAGTCCCTCGAGATCCAGCACAGCCGCTCCTCCGAGACGGCCGATTTCGGCGGCCGTGGCGGGGCTCACGACGCTGTCGGCGGGAGCGGCGAGAAGCGGGAGCCTCATCGAGAGCGCTTCGAGCTGCCAGGAGATGTCGACGTCGGCGGTATCGCGGGTGCGCCGCGAGGGCACGATGGAGATCTCGTCGAGACCATAGGCGCGCCGCGCCGGCCTGCCGATGCCGATCTCGACCTCTGCCACGGCCCACCTCGCCTCGCCCCGCTTGTGTCGCCGCACCCGTCGTGGGGTCATGCCGCGGCGCGGATCAGGCTACCTATTGGGCCATCGCCGGCGTTGGTAGGGTCGCCCCATGGGCCCTCCGGTCGGACCGGCGGAGCCGGTCGCGCCTGGCAGCACCGAGGGTGAGACTGCAGCCGGAGCGGGCGCGGGCCTCCAACGACGACGTGGGGGGGCCGGAGCGGGCTCGGGCGTCCGGCGATGGCGTGAGGCCGCCGGCGTCGCCTCGATCGTGGCGCTGGCGTGCGCCTACCTGTCCCCTGCACTGAAGGACGGAGGGGCTTTCGGCACGTTCGACTTCGTCCTGCCGCTCACGAGCCTCGGCGCTGACGTGCATCGCGGCCGCCCGCACAACCGCCTCAACTCCGACGTCGTCTCCCAGATGAACGCCTGGATGACCTACGACTGGCGCCAGATCCACGCCGGCCACTTCCCGCTCTGGAACGACCTGTCGCTCCTCGGGTTGCCCCAGTTCCTCAACTTCCAGTCGTCGGTTCTGAGCCTCCCCGATGTCGTCGCTTACGCGGTGCCGCTGCGCTACGCCTTCCTCACGGCGGTGCTGGTGAAGATGCTCGTCGCCGGCCTGGGCGCCTACGTGCTCGGGCGGGTGATCGGCCTGCGACCGATGGGAGCCTCGTTCGCCGGCGTGACCTTCATGCTCTCGGGGCCCTTCGCCAATTGGCTCTCGTGGCCGCTCGCGGACGTGGTCGCGTGGCTGGGCTGGATCGCCGCCTTTTGCGTGCTCGTCTGGCGCCATCCCGCCCGGGTGCGACACGCCGTTGGCTTGGCCGTCTGTGTGGCCCTCTGCATCTACGGGGGGTTTCCCGAAGCCGACGTCTTCGTGGCGCTCTCCCTCGCCGTCATGGCTGCCGTGGCCGCCCTCGCCTGGCTGATGGGACTCCGCTCCGGCGGCTCGCCGAGGCTCCCCCGCCGCACGGGACGATCGGTGGCGTCAGGCTGCGCCGCCGTGGCGGCCGGCGGCCTCGCCGGCCTGCTCCTCTCGGCGCCCTTGTGGTGGCCGGGTATCCAGCTCCTCCAGCTGGCGCACCGAACCACTGAGACGGCGTTCTCCAGCCTGCCGGCGACGAGCATGTCCCTCCTAGTGGCGGCGGGCTTCTACGGCCTGCCAATAGGGTCGAGCCCGTTCTTCCTGAAGGGTTGGAACTACTACGAGAGCGTCGCCTACATCGGAGTGGTCGTCCTCGTGCTCTGCGCCGTGGGCGTCGCCCGGCAGTGGCGGCGCCCGAGCGTTCTCGCCCTCGTGGCACTGGCAGTGGTCGGGCTCCTCATCACCTACCAGAGCCGGTCGTTCCATCCGGTGCAGAGCGCCCTTGACGACGTCGCCCCCCAGGTCGAATGGGTGCGCTTTCGCTCGGTGCTCGGACTCCCCTTCGGGCTCCTCGGCGGCATCGGCCTCGAAATGGTGGGGGCTTGGCGGAAACGAGGGGCTTTCTTTGCATTCTGCGCTGGGACGCTCGCCCTCGGGGCGGTCGCCGGTGTGCTGGCAGCCGAGCGGGCCCCCGGCGTGGCCGCCACGGCCGTCCGCGCTCGCAGCCTCATCTGGCCCTTCGCCCTCGTCGGGACGTGCGTCGCCTGCGCCCTCTTGTGGCTCTGGCTCCTCTCCTCCCACCGCCGCGGCGGCGTTGCCGGGGAACGGCACCGTCGTCGACGTTGGCGGCGACCGCTTCTCCGGGCGGCACTGGGCGCCTCCCTGTGGGCGGCGAGCGCCTCGTTCCTCCTTTTCGCCGGCGTAGGCATCAACTCGTACGCCAGCTCGCCGTTCGAGACGACCGCCGCCATCCGCCAGCTCCGCCATCTGACGGGCGGCTCCCTCGTCGCTCTCGACGGCGGCAATACCGCTTCGGTGCAGAAATTCGTGCCGGTCGGCTTCTATCCCGAGGTGAACCTCGGCTACGGGATCGCCGAGCTGGCCGGCCACGACCCGGTCATCCCGAGGGAGTACTTCCGCCGCTTCGGCGCCTCACCGGGGGGCTCGGGATACCTGCAGCCCGACATCTCGACGCTCGCGATGGCGCGGCGCTACGGAGCCCGCTTCATCCTCGTCGCCGCCCATCTGCCAGCCGTCGCCGGGGCGCCCCTCGTGGCCGAGGTCGCCGGAGAGCGCCTCTACGAGGTGCCGGACTCGAGCCGGTTCTCGCTCTCAGGCTCGAGCTCGGGCTCGGGCTCGGGCTCGGGCACGGCCTCGGCGGTCCCAATGGCCGGCGACCTCGAGGTTCGCCAGCCGGCACCGAGCGAGTACGACGTCACCGTCTTCGTCCGAGGCCACGGCGCCAGGCTGCGGGCGCGTGTGACCGCCGTACCGGGCTGGCACGCCACCGTCGACGGCCGTCCGGCCCATCTCTCTCCCACCCGCTCGGGCGCGCCCGGCTACTCGCTCTTGCTGCCGCCCGGTCGTCACCATGTGCGCCTCTGGTACCTCCCCGACCGGCTTGGCACCGGGCTCGTCGCCGCCGCCGCCGGGACCCTCGGTCTCGCCCTCTGGGCAGGGATCGGCTGGGGCTTACGGCGCGGGCGCGGTCGCGGGAGCGGGCGCCGCCGCGGGAG
>JBOGHY010000025.1:0-11856 GCA_050742375.1 Acidimicrobiales bacterium
ATGGGCTCGAACAACATCGACAGCTGCAACCGCACCTGACACGCACCTAGCGTCGTCGGTCTGGCGACAATGTTCGGTGCCGGTGGAGGCACCAGCTCCTACCGGGAGATAGAGGACACCGACCTCATCATCTTGTGGGGGTCGAACGCCCGCGAGGCGCACCCGATCTTCTTCCACCACCTCCTCAAGGGCCTGCGCCACGGAGCAAAGATGTACGCCGTCGACCCGCGGCGCACGACCTCGGCCCAGTGGGCAGACGTCTGGCTCGGTATCGATGTCGGCTCGGACATCGCCCTTGCGAACGCGATCGGCCGGGAGATCATCCATGCCGGCCTTGTCAACACGGAGTTCGTCCGCCGCGCGACCACTGGCTTCGAGAAGTACGCGGCGTTGGTCGAGCCCTACACCTTGGAGAAGGCCGAAGGGGTCACCGGGGTACCGGCGGCTGTCGTACGCGAGCTGGCCCACGACTACGCCAAGGCGGGGCGCGCCCAGCTCTGCTGGACCCTTGGCATCACCGAGCATCACACCGCTGTCGACAACGTGCTGGCGCTCTGCAACCTGGCGCTTTTGACGGGCCACGTCGGGCGCTACGGTTCGGGGCTCGTGCCGCTCCGCGGGCAGAACAACGTCCAGGGCGGCGGCGACATGGGAGCGATCCCCAACAAGCTCCCGGGCTTCCAGGACGTCGCCACCGACGAGGCGGCGCGCGGCCGCTTCGAGGCCGCCTGGGGCAGCCCGGTCAACCCCGTACCGGGCTGGCACCTCGCCGAGATGTTCGAGGCGATGGAACGGGGCGAACTGCGCAACCTCTATGTGATCGGGGAGAACCCTGCCCAGTCAGAGGCTGACGCCGAGCACGCGGTACATCTCCTCTCGGGCCTCGAGACCCTCGTCGTGCAGGACATCTTCCTCACAAAGACCGCCCAGCTTGCCTCTGTGGTCCTGCCGGCTTCCGCCTCCTGGGCAGAGGCCGAGGGGACGGTCACCTCGAGTGAACGCCGCGTGCAGCGCGTCCGGAAGGCGCTCCACCCCCCCGCCGGAGCGCGCGACGACCTCGAGATCTTGTGCGAGATCGCCCGCCGTCTCGGCCACGACTGGGGCAACCCGAGCGCCGAGGAGATCTGGGACGAGTGCAGGAGCCTTTCTCCTATGCACGCCGGCATGAGCTACCGGCGCCTCGAACAGCTCCGCGGCATCCAGTGGCCCTGCTACGGCGAGGATCACCCGGGCGAGCTCTTCTTGCACTCGAGGCTCTGGGCCGAGCCACTCCAAGGAGCGCCGGCGCCGTTCTCGCCGGCGGAGTGGGAGCCGCCGATCGACGAGCTCTCAGAGGAATACCCGATCCGCCTCACGACGGGGCGGCGGCTCGACTCGTTCAACACCGGGGTCCAGTCCGGCGGCTACGCTTCGCCGCTACGGCGGGGGGAGGAGATCGAGCTCTCGCCCGAGGACGTCGCCCGCCTCGGGCTCGAGGCAGGCGAGGTGGTGAGGGTCTCGTCTCGCCGCGGCTCGCTCACCGCACCCGTAGGTGTGCAGGAGATGCTCAGGCCGGGACTCGCCTTCATGACGCTGCACTTCCCAGACGACGTGGCCACGAACGTCCTCACCATCGACACCTGGGACAAGAAGTCCGGAACGGCCGAGTTCAAGGCGACCGCGATCCGCGTCGAGAAGCTCGCCGCCGACAAGGTTCCGGCCGACAAGGTTCCGGCCGGGGTGGGGGAGTAAATGGACCTACGCGTCACCTCTCCTTCTCCGGCCAGCAATGAACACGCGGCCGTCGACTCGGTCCTCGGGCCGGCCGAGTCCGGCTTCGAGGGCGGGCAGAGGACTGCTGGCGACGGCCACGTCGCATTCGGTGGCTTCGCCCGGAGCGAGCGGCGGCGACACCTACTGCTACCTGTCCTTCACGCCCTGCAGGAAAAGGTTGGCTATGTGAGCCATCCGGCGATCGACTACGCCTGCCGGCGCCTCGACATCGCGCCGGCAGAGGCTTTCGGGGTGGCGAGCGCCTATGCGCTCTTTTCCTTCGAGCCGGGCGCCGAGGTGACGCTCCACGTCTGTGACGACATCTGCTGCCGGGTTGCCGCGGGCGGCGACCCGTGCGCCCCGATCGAAGCGCTCCTCGGGCCGGCACCTGGCAACGGGACCGCTTTCCACTGGGAGCGGAGCCCCTGTCTCGGCCACTGCGAGCACGGCTCGGCTGCACTTGTCCAGGCCGCGGGCGAGAAGGGCGGCCGCGCCTCGATAGCGCCTTTCGAGGCCGCCTCGCTCGCACCGGGGCGACCGATCGAGCTCGAGGAGATCGCCGACGCGACGGCCCTCCTTCCCCAGCTGTCGGCGAACCCGGCACCGCTGCGGCTTCTGCGGCGGGTCGGGCGGGTCGACCCCCGCTCGATCGACTCTTACAGATCGGCGGGCGGCTACGAGGCCCTTCGCCGCGCCGTAGAGCTCGGCCCGGCCGGGGTGATCCGCGAGCTGAAGGACTCGAAGCTTTTGGGTCGCGGGGGAGCGGCCTTCCCAATCTCTGCCAAGTGGCAGGCCGTCGCCGGCAACCCCGAACGACCGCACTACTTCGTCGTGAACGCCGACGAGTCCGAGCCAGGGACCTTCAAGGACCGTGTTCTTTTGGAATGCCTGCCCCATGCCCTCGTCGAGGCTGCGACCATCGCTGGCCTCACGACCGGCGCCGAGCGGGGCTTTGTCTACCTCCGCGGGGAGTACCCCCTCGCCGAGCGCCGCCTCGCCAAGGCGATCGCCGAGGCGCGCGAGAGGGGACTGCTCGGAGGCGATGTCATGGGGACAGGGGCGGCTTTCGATCTCGAGCTGCGGATAGGGGCAGGGGCCTACATCGCAGGCGAGGAGACGGCGCTCTTCAACTCGATCGAGGGCAAGCGGCCCGAGCCGCGCAACAAGCCGCCGTACCCGACCGACAAGGGCCTGTTCGGCAAGCCGACGGGCGAGAACAACGTCGAGACCTTGTACTGCGTGCTCGACATCCTCTCGGGGGGCGGCGAGGCGTTCGCTGTGACCGGCACGCCCCAGTCGACTGGTTCCCGCCTCTTCTGCCTGAGCGGCTCCGTCGAGCGTCCCGGGCTCTACGAGGTGCCGCTCGGCACTCGGCTCTCGGAGCTGCTCGAGCTCGCCGGCGGGGTGCGTGGCGGGCGCCAGCTCGCAGCCGTGTTGCTCGGCGGCGCGGCGGGCAGCTTTGTCGGCCCGGACGACCTCGACCTCGAGCTCTCCTTCGAAGGGGCGAGAGCGGCAGGCGCGACGCTCGGCTCGGGGGTGGTGATGGTCGTCGACGACAGCGTCGACCTCGCCGGCATGCTGCGGCGGATCGCCCAGTTCTTCAGAGACGAGTCCTGCGGCCAGTGCGTGCCCTGCCGCGTCGGGACCGTCCGCCAGGAAGAGGTGCTCGCCCGCCTCGTGGCGGGCCGGCCGCTCAGCTCTGAGTCAGCCGAGATGGAGCTCTTGTCGGATCTCGACACGGTCATGCGGGACGCCTCGATCTGCGGGCTCGGCCAGACCGCCAGCAGCGCCGTCATGTCCGCCTTCAAGCGCGGGCTCGTCGGAGCGACTGCGGCCACGAAGGAGAAGTCGTGACCCTCACAGTCCCCGTCTCGATAAGGCGCCAGGTCTCCCTCACGATCGACGGCAGCGAAGTGACAGCCCTCGAGGGCGAGACCATCCTGGACGCCTGCAAGAGCTCTGGCACCGAGGTCCCGACACTTTGCTATCTCGAGACCCTCGCGCCGGTGAACGTCTGCCGGGTCTGTGTGGTCGAGGTCGAGGGCTCACGCGCTCTCGTCCCGTCGTGCTCGCGAAAGGTGGAGGCGGGCATGGTCGTGCGGACCGACTCCGAGCGGGTGCGGACGAGCCGCCGCATGGTGCTCGAGCTCCTTGCGTCCTCGGTCGACATGTCCCGGGCGGAGGACGACGTCGCCTCCTGGATCGAGCAGTACGGGGCACGTCCCGAGCGCCACGGTCCGGCGGCCCCGACCCACGCGGCAGGCGAGCGGGACCGGTCGCGCCCCGGCCACCACGAGATGACGAACGGCTCGGCTGCCGACACCGTGAGCCAACCCGTGAAGCGTGACAACGACCTTTACGTGCGGGACTACGCCCGCTGCATCCTCTGCTACAAGTGCGTCGAGGCGTGTGGGGCCGAGGCGCAGAACACCTTTGCGATAGCCGTCGTAGGGCGAGGCTTCGAAGCGCGCATCTCGACCGAGTACGACGTCGGGCTCCCCGACTCGGCCTGTGTCTATTGCGGGAATTGCATAGCCGTCTGCCCGACTGGGGCTCTCATGTTCGTCTCCGAGCACGACATGCGGGCCTCAGGCGAGTGGGCCCCCGAGCGTCAGAGCGTCACCACGACGATCTGCCCGTATTGCGGGGTCGGCTGCAACCTGGAGCTGCACGTCCAAGACGAGAAGATCGTGAAGGTGACGTCTCCTTTCGACGATGACGTGACGAGCGGCAACCTGTGCGTGAAGGGCCGTTTCGGCTTCGAATTCGTGCAGTCCCGGGCGGGCTCTCCGAACGGCGGCCGGGGCGGCGGCGGTGGGACGGGTTCGCCGAGCGGTGGGACGGGTTCGCCGAGCGCGGGCTAGCTTCGCCGTGTGCGGGTAGTCGCGACGGCCGGACATGTCGACCACGGCAAGTCGACGCTCATCCGCCACCTGACCGGTACCGACCCCGACCGTCTTGCCGAAGAGCGCCTGCGCGGTCTAACGATCGACCTCGGCTTTGCGGCGACGATGCTGCCCTCTGGCACCGAGGTTGCGTTCGTCGACGTACCCGGGCATGCCCGCTTCATAAAGAACATGCTGGCGGGGGTGGGCGCCGTCGACGCCGCCATGTTCGTCGTGGCCGCCAACGAGGGATGGAAGCCACAGTCCGAGGAGCACTTGCGCATCCTTCAACTGCTCGGGATCGGCCATGGCCTTGTCGTCGTCACCAAGGCCGCCCTCGTAGACGAAGAGACTTTTGAGCTGGCCGAGCTCGAGATTGCCGAGGCGGTGAGTGGGACCTTTCTCGACGGCGCCGAGATGGTGGCAGTCGACGTCCACGCGGGCATCGGGGTGGCCGGCGAGGAAGGGCCGGGCGAGGGCCGCGGAGGGCTCGTCGATGCTCTCGAGCGCCTCATCGTGGCGACCCCGGCTGCGCCAGACCGAGGGCGTCCGAGGCTCTACATCGACCGGTCTTTTGCACTTCCGGGCGCGGGGACGGTCGTCACCGGCACGCTCACAGGCGGCGGCCTGCAGCTGAACGAGCGTCTCGTCGTTGAGCCCGGCGGGCTGAAGGTGCGCGTAAGGGGGCTCCACAGCCACGGCCGCCCCCTCAACGAGGCGTCGCCCGGGCGGAGGCTTGCCGTCAGCCTCTCGGGAGTGTCTCACCACTCGCTGAGGAGGGGACAGGCGCTCGTAGCAGAGGGTCAGTGGCACCCGAGCCGAACGATCGACGCCTCGCTGGAGGTGCTTTCGTCCATTGCGCGTGGTCTCGGCAGAAGAGGGGCTTTCGTCGGCTATTTCGGTTCAGGGGAGTACCCGGTGCGGCTGTCGGTGCTGGGGAGCGCCGGCGAGGTCGGCCCGGGCGAGACGGGCTTTGTCCGCCTCAGCCTTCCTGTCCCCCTCCCGCTTCTTCCCGGCGATCGCTACGTGCTTCGCGAGTCGGGCCGGGCCGAGACCGTGGGCGGGGGCGAGATCCTCGACGTCGCCCCCGTGCTGCCGGTGTCGAGGGCCCGGCCGTCGATCTCCCCCGAGCGGGTCGTGACGGAGCGAGGATTCGTCCAGGTCGACGAGCTCGAGCGCCTTACCGGCGTGCGGCTGAAGGCCACACTCGGGGATCTGGTCGTCGATCCCGCGGCCTTGGCGAGTGCGGCGGACGGGCTCGGCGAGAAGGTGCGGAACGCTGGCGCGGCCGGTCTCGACCCTGCGGTGCTCGACGGGCGGGAGCGGATGATCGCCGCCCGGAGCACCGACGTCGCTTTTGTAGACGGCAGGCTGTTCAGGGCGGACCATCTTGCCGACGTGGTTGCTTCGGGGGTGGGGGATTCGCACCCATACGTCGCGCTCCTCATGGCTTCCCCGTTCTCCCCGCCGCTTCCCGACTCCCTCGATCGGGGCGAGCTGCGGGCCCTCGGGCGGCGGGAGCTCGCCGTCGACTGCGACGGCCTGTGGTTCGCGACAGAGGCGGTCGCGCAGGCGAGCCGGATCGTGGCGTCCCTTCTTGCCAGAAGTCCCGGCGGGGTGACCGCTTCGCAGGTGCGTGAGGCGCTCGGGACGACGAGGCGCTACGTGCTTCCCCTCTTGTCGCACATGGACTCGACGGGTGTCACGCGGCGTCGCGGGGACCTGCGCATCGCCGGTCCGAGGTTGCCGGACGCCGTCGGTAACCTCTCCGGGTGACCTCGGCAACATCGTCTCGGCTGTCAAGCGGCCGCGACGTCCGGCTCACCGAATGGACGTCGTGCGGTGGCTGCGCGGCGAAATGGGCCGGAACGGCCCTGAGCCGGCTGGTCGGCGAGCTCGGCGTGCCCGGCGGTCCCGGCGGTCCCGGCGGCGAGGGCCCGGACGAGCTGTTGGTGGGCCTTGCACCCTTTGACGACGCAGCCGTCTACCGGCTCTCATCCGAGCTTGCCCTGGTCTCTACGACAGACTTCTTCCCACCCCTCGTCGACGACCCGGACGACTTCGGCGCAATTGCCGCCGCGAACGCCTGCAGCGACGTCTTTGCCATGGGTGCCCGGGTCGTTCTTGCCGTCAACATCGCCGCGTTCCCAGAAGATCTCCCCGAGGAGGCGGCGGCAGAGATCATCGCGGCGGCGGCAGCCGTCGTCAGAGAGGCCGGTGGAGTGGTGGCGGGCGGGCACACCATCCGCTCGGAAGAGCCGATCTTCGGCCTCGCAGTGCAGGGCCTCGTGCATCCCGAGGCGGTGCTCACGAAGATCGGTTCGAGGCCTGGAGACGCCGTGCTGCTCTCAAAGCCGCTCGGGACCGGGATCTGCCTGGCCGGCGGCTCGGCCGAGTCGAAGGCCGCCGCCATCGCCGGGATGCGCGCGCTCAACCGCGCGAGCTCCGAGACGCTCGTCGGGCTCCGGCCCGCCGTGCATGCTCTAACCGATGTGACCGGCTTCGGCCTGCTCGGGCACGCGTCAGAGATGGCGCAGGGATCGGGCGTCGGCATCGTATTTTCGGGCTCGAAGCTCCCTTTCTACGAAGGAGCCCTAGAGGCGGCTGCGGCCGGCGTGCGGACCGGCGGAGACTCCCGCAACCGCCGGTACGTCTCCGGTCTCGGCGACGTTCGGTCCGAGGTTGCCGAAGAGATCGAGGCGCTCTGTTTCGATCCTCAGACCTCCGGGGGCCTTTTGTGCGCCGTCAAGCCGGAGGTCTCCGAAGAGCTCGAGGCGGCTGGGTTCTTCCACGTGGGAACGGTGGTCCGAGATCGTAAACCGGTGGCCCTCGAGCCGTGAGGCCGCCGTCGGTCGACGCCCTCGCCCGCTCTGTCGAAGCCGTCGGGCTGCCGCACCCGCTGCTCGTCGAGGCCGCTCGTGAGGCGGTAGCGGCCGGCGCGCCGGACTCGGTCCGTGAGCGGGCCGAGGCTCTCGCCGCGATGCTCCTCCGCCCGGTGATCAACGCGACCGGAGTGCTCCTTCACACGAACCTCGGGCGGGCACCCCTCGCGGTTCAGCGCGAGGCGCGCTACTCGAGCCTTGAGCTCGATCTTCGAACCGGAAAGAGGGGTTCGCGGGGTGCCTCGGTCGCTCACCTACTGTCGCTTTGCTGCGGGGCAGAGTCGGCGCTCGTCGTCAACAACGGGGCTTCGGCTCTGCTGCTCGTGCTTGGCTCGCTGGCGGCCGAGCGCGAGGTGATCGTGAGCAGGGGAGAGCTTGTCGAGATAGGAGGGGGCTTTCGTATTCCTGAGGTGCTCGAGGCGTCGGGGGCGCGGTTGGTCGAGGTCGGCACGACGAACAGGACCCGTCTTTCGGACTACTCGGCGGCGCTCGGTCCTGGAGTCGCTCTCGTGCTGAAGGTGCACCAGTCCAACTACCGGGTCGTCGGCTTCACCGAGTCCGTCGACGTCGGCTCCTTGGGAGGGCTCGGAGTCCCTGTCGTCTTCGACATCGGCTCTGGGCTGCTCGACGCGAACGCTCCGTGGCTCGAGGGGCCGCTGCCGAGCTGGCTCGCCGGCGAGCCGGCGGCGAGACAGGCGCTCGCCTCGGGCGCGGCGCTCGTCACGTTCTCGGCCGACAAGCTGCTCGGCGGACCCCAAGGCGGGGTGATCGCCGGGAGGGCGGATCTGGTCGCCGCCTGCCGAAGCCACCCGCTGTACCGGGCCGTCCGGCCGGGCGACCTCGTCCTGTCGGCGTTGCAGGACGTGATGCTCTCCTACCTCCGGCGCGACGCCGCCTCGATCGCATTTTGGGCGATGGCACTGACTCCGCCGAGCGCGCTTCTCGGGCGGGCCAAGGCGCTCGGTGTCGGCGAGGTGGTGGAGTGCGAGGCGGTCGCCGGAGCCGGGTCACTTCCCGGGCTCACGATCCCCTCGGCGGGAGTGGCCGTTGGAGGAGACGTCGCCGCTTTGCTGCGGGAACGGGCTGTCCCGATAATCGCCCGGGTCGCAGATGGGCGAACCGTCGCCGACCTTCGGACGGTCGATCCCGCCGACGACGACGTGCTCGGCGCGGCGCTCCGCGAGGTGCTCGGCGCTGGGTCGCGCCGCTCCGAGGCGACCTGACCGAGGTTGGTGCTCCAGCCGCCCGCTTGGCACCGGGGAGCGAGCGAAGCCCGAACTTGGTGGCGGAGGCGGACGGGAGTCGAACCCGCCGTCGTGGTTCGGCCACGACCAGCCGCTTTGAAGGCGGTGGGGCCCACCGGGTGCCCGGACGCCTCCGCGACCAGCCTATTTCAAGGCGCCGGCCACTGGAGTCGATCCGTTCGCAGCCACTCGCGCGAGCGGCCCGGCGGCGGCGGAGTCTCTGGGCCTCGCCCTCCCCCAGCTCGGCGAAGGGTCTTGACTCGGTACCTAGGTACGAGGTTTACGCTGGAACTATGCGCAGCTCGCAGGTGGCCGTCGAAGCCGGCGTGAACATCCAGACGCTTCGTTACTACGAGCGCCGGGGCCTGCTCCGCGAACCCGAACGGCTGGATTCTGGCTATCGCAGCTACGGAGCCGACGCTGTGCGCACCGTCCGGTTCGTCAAAAGCGCCCAGCAGCTGGGCTTCTCCTTGGAGGAGATCGACTCGTTGCTCCACCTCGCCGCTGGCGGACCCGACAACTGCGACGCCGCCAAGGCTCTCGCCAACGAAAAACTGGTCCAGCTGGAGCACAAAATCGCCAGCCTCCTCGCGATGCGTGACTCATTGCGCCAGCTGGTCTCCACCTGCGACCGGACCCCGAGCCGCCGGGATTGCCCGCTGCTCGACGCCATCGAGAACCCAGACGACAAAGGATGACAAACCCCATGAGCGAGAGCTCCAGCTGCAGCGACGCGACGTTCATCTCCAGCGTGGAAGGCTTCGAGGCTTTCCCTCACCTGGTGCGGCTCCTCGCCCGCGGTGAGCCGCTAGCGATCTCCGGGATAGCCGAGTTTGCTCAGCGTCCCGCCATCGAAGTGGAACGGGTCCTCCGAGCACAACGAGGTACCGATTGGGACGACGAGGGCCGCCTGGTCGGCTTCGGCCTCACTCTGCGGCCGACCGACCACCGCTACATCGTGGACGGCCGGACCCTCTATACCTGGTGCGCCACCGACACGCTCCTGTTCACCTTGATCCTCGGGGTGGGCGCTGTGGCCGAGTCCACCTGTCCTGCCACCGGTCAGCCGATCAGAGTCGAGCTCGATCCCAACGCCGTGACCTCGGTCGAGCCGCGCGAAGCTGTCATCTCGGAGCGTTGCCAAAGAGCCGAGGTCGCCAACCTCCGCTCCGAGGTCTGCGACGAGGGCCACTTCTACGCGTCTTGGGCCGCCGCACAGAGGTGGGCGGACGAGCACCCTGAAGGCGAAGTGCTCAGCGTCACCGATGCCTTCGAGCGCTGCCGACAGGCATGCCAGGAGCTGGGCTGGCTGAGCACGCATAAAGCTCGCACATGACCGGCGTCCCCAGCTCCACGGTCGCCGACGACGCTGACATTCGCGTCCAGCTACTCCACGTCGCTGCCTGCCCGCTCGTGGGCAAGCTCCGGACCGTGCTGCAGGACAGCCTGGCCCGAAGTGGGTTGCCCGCCGTCATCGAAGAGCTCGAGGGGCCATGCCCCTCGCCCACCCTTTTTGTCAACGGCGTCGACGTCACCGGCCGCGCGACGAGCAGCGAAGCGTCCTGCCGCCTCGACCTTCCGAGCGAGGAACAGATCCTCGCCGCGCTGATCCGAGCCGCGGACAAACGGTCGGGTCGATGAGTGTCGTCGGTGAACGACCCTTTGACCGGTGGTTCGGGAACCAATGATCGACGGTCACTCCAGCGCAATATCGAGACGAGCCTCACGCCGGAGAGTGCGCCGTGAATGCAGCCCGAACCCGAAATCGTGCCACCTCACCTCTTGTGTACTACATCCGCGGCGCACCTGCGGGCCGGGAGCGCTGTGCGGCTGGTCGCCCGCATCACTTCCCGCCGACACCTCCTCCAAGCGTCGAGACCGATCTCGTCCGCGGTGGAAGCCTCGGTGCCATCGCAATCATCGTGGTCGTGGTCGTGGTCGGCCGGCTGAACCTCGCACCCCTGAACCGGCCTGGGATCCCCGGAGGCTCCAAACCTTGGAAGCGAGGATGGAGTCATGGACAAGAAGCGAGCGTCATCGACGCGGTATCCCGAGGAGCTGAAGGAGCGGGCCGTGCGGATGGTCGGCGAGCTCCAGCACGCGGATCCCGGTGACCACGGGGTGATCTCCCGCGTTGCCCGCCAGCTCGGCGTGGGCAAGGAGTCTCTGCGGGCCTGGGTCAAGCAGGGCGAGGTCGACGCTGGACGCCAGGCCGGGTTGACGACCGCTGAGCACGAGGAACTGGCCGGGCTGCGCAAGGAGGTGAAGGCCGAGTATCGTCGCCAGTCTCAGGCCACTGCGGCGTGAGAGATCCAAACAGTCGAGCCTCCGTCAAACCCAGGCCGGTTCACACAGGCCAGCCTCGCCCTGACGTGTTGAGTTAAGATGGCCCAGGTCAGGCCCTGGCCGCGAAGCTGAACGGTCGCTGGGCCGCGAATCAGCGCAGCCGGCTCGCCCGGCAGGCGCCGCGCGCCCGCAGCGGGGCGAGAGCACGGCTGGGCGGCGTACAGCGCAGGGGCAGTCATCGGGATAGCCCGGCGACCATCTCACGACAGATCCGTTGGGGCTGGGGTATCCGCAGGTTGGAACGATTCCAAGCGCGCGTACTGAGCAAGCAACGCGCCGCCAAGGCCGGCGTCAGTTTAGGTTGACAGTCACAACGCCGTCAGTCTAGACTGACAGTCATGGATGTCGAGGATCTCAACCTGTATCTCTCGTCAGATGATCCGGCAGTTGGGCTTCGCGCCTCGCTGGCGCTCCATCGCCTGGCTGAGAGGGTCGAAGCACACCACGTCGCAGCTGCCCGAGCAAAGGGCTGGTCGTGGCAGCAGATAGGAGACGCCTTGGGCATCACCCGCCAATCCGTGCACACCAAATACAACAAGGAGTCGTCATGACCACCGAACCCGCTACGCCAGAGACGCTTCACGCATGGGGCGTCTATCTGCGGGCCAGTGAAGAGGCGCGTCGCCGGGGTGACCGCCGCAGCGGCACCGATCACATCCTGCTCGCCTTGTTCGAGGACCCCTCGACCGAAGCTGTGCTGGGCGTGAACCTGCAGCAAGCTCGCCAGGCCCTTGAGTCGCTCGACCG
>JBOGHY010000026.1:0-5726 GCA_050742375.1 Acidimicrobiales bacterium
ATCCGAGAACCAGAGGTCTTTGCGTCTCACCGGTCCACTTCGTAGGCTCGTTCGGTACTGTCTTTCCGGTCGTTGCCGCAGGTGGACTGCTCGTGATTCCCTCCAGAGAGACCCTCGCCATGCCACGAATGTTCTTTCGTGCCGTGGAGAAATATAAGATTACACACACGAGCTTCTCCCCTACTTACCTTCGCCTCTTACTTGCGAGTCGGGAAATCTGTCGCCTTGCAACCGGACCTCTGGTTACGATGTCGCTTGGCGGAGAGGCTCTCACAATGGCCGATGTGAGAGCGGTGTCGTCGGCTGCGCCGAGCCTGCGCTTGATCAACCGATACGGGCAAACGGAGACGACAATTGCCGTTACAACTTACGACATTGAACCCGAGCAATTGCAAGAATCTACCGGAGTCCCCATTGGACCCCCGAACCCCGGCGTCAGCTTCTTCCTCGTCCGCGAGGATGGTTCGTTGGTGGACACGGCCGAGGAGGTCGCCGAGCTGTACGTCGGTGGCCGTCAGCTAATGATTGGATACTGGCGCGATCACGTCATGACAGATGCAGCTCTGCGTCGAGATGTCGTCGAAGGAAAGGTCCTCTACAAGACCGGCGACCTTGCCTATCGCGACGCCCAAGGTATCTACTTCGTCATCGGTAGGACAGACCGCCTTGTCAAGCGCTCCGGGATTCGCATTTCGACCGACGAGATCGCAGCTGCGCTCCGGTCCATCGACACCGTCAACTCAGTGGCATGTATTCCGTATGATGACCATGGGCAGCTTGCCATTGCCGCCTTTGTCACGATGTCCACTTCGTCGAGTCCTGAGCGGCTCCGACACCGTGCAGCCCAGTTGCTCCCCACCACCATGTTGCCCGACCGACTTGAGATCGTGGAGTCCCTTCCGATGACCGCGGGCAGCAAGCTCGACGAGCGGGAACTGCTGCGCCACGCCGAGCTCCGCCCGATCGCTCGCCGTGCTGACGTTCCGATCGAGAATCGGAATCTCGAATGACGTCCCTTCGCTGGCGGGATCCAGAAGCCGATGCGGCGCCACAACGGCGCTCGTTCCGCCCTGTTGACACGATTAGGCTCCACGCGAACGAACAGCCATGGCCACCTCCGGCCCCGGTACTCGCTGCAATCTCGAGCTGGGCCGGGCTCGCGCACCGTTATCCCTTCGGATACGAGGGCTCACTCCTCGAGGCTCTGACTAACCGCCTTCAGCTGCCGACAGGACAGGTGCTCCTTGGCGCCGGTTCGAACGAGCTGCTCTGTAAAGCCATCATGGCACTTGGTGGAACCCACACCGAGACGATCTACCCAGACCCCTCCTATCCTACATTCGCCGCTGCACCGGCGATGACGTCAAGCCGTGGCGTCCCCGTACCATTGCTACCTGACGGCAGCTGTGACACGAAGGCGATGCTTGCGGCGGTGACCAGGCATACCACTTGTGTCATCGTGAGCAACCCGAACAATCCGACGGGCGGCGCGGTCGGACAGGAAGCACTCACAGAGCTGGCGAGTGACCTATCTGACGAGATACTGCTTATCGTGGACGAGGCTTACTTTGAGTACACGGACGAGTTTGCGGAGGGGGGTCGAGGCGCTCTTAAACTCTTCGAGCTCGGCAGACCTTTGATCGTCACCCGAACTTTCTCGAAGTTCTTTGGTCTCGCCGGCGTTCGCCTAGGTTACGCGGTCACCTCGGACGCCGAGCTGTGCCGCGAACTGCGGGGACACGTTGGTCCCCTCTCCGTCAGTGGTCTGGCCCTTGCTGCCGGACAAGCCGCACTCTTCGCCGAGGACGAGTATCTCGAGCGGCTTATAAAGCAGAAGGAGCAGAGAAGCCGGCTCTGGAGTGCTCTCGATGAAATGGGTCTTTGTCCTCTTCCGACTCAGACCAACTTCGTCTACTGTGGCGAACCACACCCTTCTGTTGCAGACTGGTTGGCCGAGCGACACCTGAGCATCCGCGCCGGCTCGACCATCGGCAGTCCCGGTCATATGCGAATCACTGTAGGTCGTCCCGAGGATAACGAACTTGTGGTCTCACTGTTGAGGCAGTGGCTTGCCGACTTTGGTCGGAACTGGATCCGATAAGGGTGCGCTAACCTTGAACGAGGGGATATAAGCTCTCCGGTTATGCCGTGATCCGGCTCCCGAACGCGGCCGGACTCGGGTCTTCTCCATCCGAACGGGGCATGCCTCCATTAGGGTCGAGCGCCGGCGCGGTACTGGCTGATCGATCGGCCGGTTCCACCAGGCCATCGTGGTGACATCTCTCAGCACAGGGGCCCGGAGTCCGAAAGGTGGGCCTTGCTCGCCATCATCACACCCGCTGAACTCCCAGGCGCCGGCAAGGCATGCGTTGACGACGCCGCAGACCTCACTTGATGTTACGGACTGGCCAGTTGCTCGCCCGTCGAACAGGGGACTTGTCGCTCCGCCCACGGGAAAGATCTCTCCCACCGCCGGAGGTCACGCTACCGGGGCCCTGGCGTCTCCCCGGACCGGACTCGCCGGCTGACTTAGACAGCTTGTCGCTCGGTTGTGTCATCAGCATCTCCTGCATCCGGGCGCCAGGATGCCGCAACCACAGGCTCATAAGCCTGATTTAAACGGTATTGGGGAGGACGCCGGAGCGCCTGTACACTCGATGGCAACAGCGCGGGTGCCGACAGCCCCGCTGTGAATCCAAGCTCCCCGGTCTGCCGAGCATCGTCCACGGCTCCAAGCGGTCAACGGACGGAGCCAGCCCGGTCACTGGGAGGGGACCAGATCGTCGGAGGGCGAGTGCCCCCTCGCTGCTGTGGCTCACCGGGTGGGTGACCGCTACTCGATCGGGTGACGGTCCCCCGAGGACCATGCCCGCGAGGCGATGCTGGCCGGCCTCGCCTGTGGCCTTGGGCGCATCCCGTCGCACCGGCTGTGATCCATCCCTTTACAAGGGAGCGGGTTGGGCTGCTGGCCGCAGATCACTGCCACCTACAGCATCGACGTCTGGCTATGTGCCACGCACCGTCCGTGACGGAGCCAGGTGGAGAGGCTGAAAACTGCCGGTGGCGCTTCTGGTTCCCGCGGGGACCCATCTCGGCTCCGTCGACCAGGCCCGCTCGATCACGTCGCGTCGATCATCAACGGACAGTGCCGCCGCAAGCTCGGCTAACAGAGCCCACCGCGCTGGTAGGCTGCGGCAGCCGTGCAGTGATCACTGGAACTGGCCGGCGGATGGTGCGCAACCTCCTCGCACACGTGACGGGATCGCCCGGGCAGCCTGCGGTTGCTGTACGATTCACGACTGATATGGGGTGTCCATGAAGCTCTACCCGGCGTCAGTGATAGCTTCTCGCCAGAGTGACATGCAGTCCCACTCGACTTCAACGAGCTGATATCTTACGAAGCCCGGCGGGCAAGAGAGGGTGCACGTGACGTCTCGGTCGATCTGGTTCGGGCGGGCAACGCGCCCTCTCTTCGGGTGGTTCCACTGGCCAGCGGACGAGTCGATTCGTGGGGGAGTCGTCTTGTGTCCACCGATCGGGCGCGATTACGTACAGTGTCACTACGCCGTGCGCAAGGTGGCGCTGCTCCTTGAGCAGCAGGGTCTCTGCGTTCTGCGCTTCGACTACGACGGCACTGGAGACTCGGCTGGGGACGACACCGATCCTGGTCGTGTGGAAGCCTGGCTCGACAGCATTGATTACGCACTCGAGTATGTGCGCCAAGCCGGCGCCAGGAGCGTCTCTCTCGTGGGCATGCGCCTCGGCGCGACGTTGGCTGCCGTAGCCGCCGAACGCGACAGCGCGATCGAGTCTCTCGTCCTGTGGGACCCGTATGACTCGGGCCGCTCTTTTCTGAGCGAGCAGCGGGCGCTTGCTGCTATGTCGCTCTCAGTGAAAGCTACTCGTGAGGATGGCTCGCTTGAGGGCCCTGGGTTCGTCTATAACTCCGAGACGGTCCTGCACCTTCGAGATCTGAGTATCGCTTCCACTACGGGCAAGCTGGCTTCCCGGATCCTCGTGCTCACACGCTTAGGCCAGCAGCCGAGCCCAGCCCTCACCGATCGACTGTCTAGTGAAGCCGTCGAATGGGGAGACGCCGTCGGTCAAGAGGAGCTGATCGACACCACCGCACCCAACATTGTTCTGCCGGAGCAGACCATTGCTCACATTGCCGGCTGGTTGGCAGGCATACCGGGAGGCGATCGCTCAAGAGCTCTAGCGCCAGAACATGTCGAATCGGCGGAAATAGTAGATCCGCCGACTGGCCTTCAGGTCGTGGAACGTGCTGTTGCCTATGGGCAGGCAGGTCTGTTCGGTATCCTGAGCGAGGTTCCAGGTGTATCCGCAGGGCCGACGATTCTGATGCTCTCGGTGGCGACCGAACATCACATAGGGCCAGGCAGACTGTGGGTTGAGCTCTCCCGTCACCTGGCCACCAGAGGAATGCGTGCACTCAGAGTTGACCTGAGTGGTGTCGGCGACAGCGGGGTAAGACCCGGACAACCGGAGTTCGTCACGCATGCGCCTGAAGCGTTTGCGGACGTGGCCGAACTCTTCGAGGCAGTCTCGGCCGCGGATCCCGCCGGAGTCGTCCTACTCGGGCTCTGCGCCTCCGCCTACCAGGCGCTCGAAGGTGCACTCACCCTGCGGCCTCGTGGGGTTGTCGCTCTCAATCCCATCCTTACCCTCCGACCTCCAGAGATGAGGGCAGGTGGGCAGGTCGATCCGAGGCGACGCCTCGTGCTCGCAAGAACTCCAATAGTGCAGTCCTTCCACGATAGAGGTCCGCTCTCGCCTCTCCGGCGCCGTTTCCCGCGCCTGGGCTGGCGGATACGGATGCTGCTGGCAGGATCCACGCGACCTGGTCGGTGGCTGCGCCAACTAGTTGGCAGCGGAGTCAACGTGTTCATTGTATGCGGAGACCGCGAGGTACGTCCTTTTACTTACGGGATGTCACAACATACCCTTGCAAAGCTTCAGGCGTCTGGCCAGCTCCACCTCGAGTATGTCTCTGGCATTGACCACGGGCTCCTAGTGGCAGCGGACCGACAGATGGTCACGAACCTTGTCACTGACCATCTGCTCACCCTTTTGTCCGTTAGTCGAACGGCGCACGAATGACACGACCGGAAAGGCTCGGAACTCGTCGGGGTCTTGCTGGACGGGGTGATACGGGGGACATTGAGGCAGGCGAACTCTTCGCCGGTTGGTCGCCCCTCTGGATGCAGCTCGCGAGCCTTCGCGGGCGCGAACCTCGCCAGAAGCCAAAGCGCAACCCGACGGGGCTCTCCGCCTGGCGCCCGCCAGGGGCGCGCCGCTGATAGCGCGCGGCTACTGCCAGGCCGAGGGGGAGCCGTTCAGCTCGGCGAGCACGCCGCCGGAGACAGAGCCATCGACGAAGCCATCGGGGCCGGCGCTCTGCTGACCGGGATCGTGCTCCTCGGCGTCGTGACTCTCGGCGTCGGCCGACGACTGCCACGGGAGCACCACCTCGGCCGAGGCCGGCTCGGGAGCGGTACCGAACCCTTCGTGCCGGCCGCCTACGGCCGGATCGCTCGGGGCAACAGGGCCAACAGGTTCGCCGGCCACGGCATGCTCTCCCGGCTCGAGGTAGCGATCGACTCCGTGCACGGCGGCGCGGTGGCTCCCGAGCGCCTCGTCGACGGCGGCCTCGTAGGCCGTGCGAGCGTCCTCCACCCGGTGGACGTAGCCCTCGCGGGCGATGC
>JBOGHY010000027.1:0-3358 GCA_050742375.1 Acidimicrobiales bacterium
CAGGACGCACCGCCGGGCACAGCTCGTCTCGTCGACAAACCGTGTCGTGGCGCCCGGGGCGACCATAACGGTCACGGGCTCGGGCAGCGTCCAGGGGACGCCGGACACGGTGAGCTTCTCGATCGGCGTCCAGTCGACCGCCCTCACGGCCAACGGCGCGCTCGTTGACAACAACACTCGCACGGCTGACCTGGAGGCGACGCTCGAGCGCAGCGGCGTCACCAAGACCGGGATGCAGACCTCGGATCTCAACATCTGGCCCAACTACGACAACCACGGCAATCTCACCGGGTTCTCGGTGGACGACACCCTCAACGTCACGATGCACGACCTAACCAAGGCCGGCGGGGCCATCGAAGCCGGTGCCCAGGCGGTCGGCAACGGCATCCAGCTGAACGGGGTCTCGTTCTCCATCTCGAACCAGTCGGCACTGCTCGCGGCCGCCCGTGCCAAGGCGATGAAGAACGCCGCCACCGAGGCGGCCCAGGTCGCCGGGGGTGCCGGCCTGGCGCTCGGCGGGGTGAAGAAGGTGACCGACCAGGAGAACTCGGCAGCTCCAGTCGTCTACGGGCCGAACCAGGCAGTCGGTTTCGCCGCCTCGTCGGCTCGGGTTCCGATTGAGGCCGGCCGCCAGCCCGTGAGCGTGCAGGTGACCGTGATCTACCTGCTGCGCAGCCCACGATGAGGAACCCTGACCCGATCGTCGGCGTTCCTCCCCTTCGAAAGCCCCTCCGACCCAGCTCCCGTCCCGATGACTGATCCGGATCTGTCGCATCTGCTCGATTCCGACCCGGAGTCGCGCGCCCCCAGGCCGCCCATTGACGCGATCGTGCGCCGCCGCCACCGACGGCGCGCCCGGCGGGCGGCGGCGGCCGGCGTGGCCGCCGTCCTCTGCATGGCGGGCACGGGCGTCGGCCTCGGCCTCGGTCTCTCCGGCGGGCCGGCCCCGGTGGTGGCCTCGACGGGTTCGAGGGGCGCCCCGGCGGTGCCCCTCGGGCGGCCCCCCGGCCTGCGGCGGTTCGCCCCTGCGCGCTCGGGCGAGACGCACGCTTTTGCTGCCTCCAAGACGGCCGAGTCGGCCGAGTCTCTAGGAGCGCCGAACGGCGACGTCTGCACGGTGCAGGGGTGCGGTCCCGGCATCGCCTCACGCTTTTCCTCGGTTCAGGTCCTGAAGGAGCGCATCGGTCACTTCGAGGTCGTCGCCACCCTTTACAACTTCGCCGCGGCGCGCCGGGGCGTCTACCTCCCGCTCGGCTCCATCGGCTGGAAGACCCTTCCGGCGCAGCCGGCCGCGACCGGCTCTAGCGCCGCGTCCGGGGAGGTGGTCGAGCCCGCACTCTGCGGCTCTGACGAGACGCTCGTCGTGACGGTCCGGGATCTCGCCCGGCGAGCCGTGACCGTCGGTACGCTCCCCGTGCCGGCCGGCACCCCCGGTGGTCAACCGATCGAGGTGCTGGCGTCGGGGCTCTTCGGCAGGGGCGGGCCTGACCATGTGGCCATTGTTGTCTCACGGACGGCACCCTCGGTGACCTCGGTACGGGCGTCATGGCAAGGCGTCTCGAGCGCGGGCGCACCGGCGCATGGCTGGACCGTTCTCGTCGCGCCGGAGCCGCTCGTTCTCGGTCCGGCGTCGCCCGTCACGGTGGCCGCCCTTGGTCCCGGTGGAAAGGTGCTCGAGTCGGCGAAGGTGGCCGATGGGGGGGTGCTCTATCTTGTCCCTCTCGCCTGCCCGGCATACCACCCGCCCGGCCCGGTCGTGGGATCGCGGTAGCCGTCCAGCTCAGGCCCTCGAGGGGCGGGCGTCCCCGGACCCGCTGGCGGGCGTCTACACGGCCGTGAGCCAGACTGTCCTGATTCCCGCCGATCGGAAGTGCGAGGTCGATCGCGACTTCGCTGATGTCTACGAGGCTCACTACTCCCGCGTAGTACGGGCGCTCGAGCTCGGCGGTCTCAATCGCCACGATGCCGACGATGTCGCCCAGGAGGCCTTTGCCCGGACCCTCGGGCGCTGGGGGCGTGTCCGTGGCGGCACCAACCCGCCCGGCTACGTGTACAAGACAGCTTTTCACCTCGCCCGGCGCCGGGTTCCGCGCGAGGTCCCGCTCGTAGCGGAGGTCGCCGCTCCGCTCGACGTGGCCGCCGACACGACAACCTTGGTGGCAGCTGAGCAGGCACTCGCGGCGATGCCGCCAAGGCGCCGCAGCGCCGCGGTGCTCTGCCTCGTCCTCGGGCTCTCGACGCGAGAGGCGGCCCGTTCGCTCGGCATCGCCGAGGGCACCGTCCGCAAGCAGGTCGAGCTCGCTAGGCGGAGCCTTCGGACGGCACTCGGCGAACCGGCCGGCTGACCTGGTCGATCCTGCTCCAGACCCCGTAGACATGCGGGCGAGCGAGCTTGGGCGAGGTCGCGCGGCTGCTAGCATCGCTGCGCCGTTCGGTTGGGATGTTGTCGGTGAGGAACGTGGGCGGTAGCCCACGTTTTTGATTTGTTGGGGCGGGGATCCGCCCGGCGCACGACAGTGAGGAGGAGGCGTCGATGGGTGCGGCAGAGAGGATCGAGCGGGCGGTCGCGCCCGCCGTGTCCTTTTCAGGCCTGGAGCTCGTCGACGTGGAGGTCCTGCCGGGCCGGGTGCGCGTCACGGTCGACGGTCCCGAAGGGGTCGACCTCGACGCCATCGGGACAGCCGCGAGGCACATCTCCCGCGCCCTGGACGGCTGCGAGGGCGCCCCCGCAGGGCACTATGAGCTCGAGGTGTCGAGCCCAGGGGTGGAGCGGCGGCTGCGGCGGCGGGAGCACTTCGAGCCGCTGGTAGGCAGCGACATTGCCGTGCGAACGCGCCCCGGTGTCGAGGGTGATCGCAGGCTGCAGGGCCGCCTGACCGAGGTCGACGACCGCGGGTTCCGGATCTGCGGCGGCACGCTCGGCGACGGCGGCCGACGCATCGAGTTCGCCGACCTCGAGCGAGCACACAGCATCTTCGATTGGCGAGCGGCACTCGCAGGGACCTCGGTGGACGGTTCGCGGAGCGCCCGCAGGCACAGGTCGGGAGGCCACGCGCCAAAGCCTGGCTTCGAGGACGCGCAGGGTACGGAGACTCGATGAGCACGGCCAACTTCGATCTCCTGGAGGCGCTGCAGCAGATGGCGCGCGACAAGGGCATCACCGTCGACACCCTGTTCGATGCCCTCGCGAATGCGCTCGTGGCGGCCTACAAGCGCCTTCCCAACGCGGCGGAGGAGGCCGTCGTCACCATCGACCCGGACGCCGGCGAGTTCCGCGTCTACGGCCAGGAGCTCGACGAGGTGGGCAACGTCGTGCGCGAATGGGACGACACGCCTGATGACTTCGGGCGCATCGCCG
>JBOGHY010000028.1:0-5519 GCA_050742375.1 Acidimicrobiales bacterium
CTCCACGGTGTCGGTGAGCGACAGGGTGACCATCTCGGCCTCGATCAGGTGGTAGCCGTCGTCGCGCCGCCCGACGATGCGAAGCGATCTCGTGAGCTTGGCGGGGGCGGTGAGCGACTGAGCGGCCAGAGGAGAGTGGTCGCCGGCCACTACGCCGGCACCTCGCCACCCGGCGGTGCGGGCACCTCGCCACCCGGCGGTGCGGGCACCTCGCCACCCAAAGGCGGCGGTCCTCCGCCCGCCCGACCCCCCACTCGCAGGCGGGCGGCACCCTTCCCCCATTCGTCGACGCCGAGCTCCTCTGCCCGCGCCGTCGGGGAGATGCCCGCCGCCTCGAGATCGGCCTCGGACGCAAGGCCGGCGAGCGACCGCCGGAGCATCTTTCGCCGCGTGGCGAACCCGGCGCGCACTAGGCGGTCGATCTCCTCAAAGGAGGCGATAGCGGGATCGACGGCGGGCCGGTCACGCCGGACGATCTCGACGAGCACCGAGGCGACGTTGGGTCGCGGGACGAAGACGGAGGCCGGGACCTCGCCGAGGAGGCGCGCCCGGGCGAAGTAGGCGACCCGTACGCTGACGGCGCCGTAGGCCCGACACCGCGGCGCCGCGACAAGGCGCTCGCCCACCTCCTTTTGCACCATGACGAGCATGCGGCCGATCCGGCCGGCGGACCGAAGAAGGCCCACCACGAGCGGCGTGGCGATGTTGTAGGGAAGGTTGGCGACGAGCACCCATGGCGGCCCCGGCTCGACGCCGAGGAGATCTTCCCAGTCGACGGCGGTGGCGTCGGCGCGCTCTACGGCCACTCCGAGAGGCTCGACACGCCGGCGCAGCGCCGGGACGAGGTGGTGATCGATCTCGAGGGCGGTCACCGCCGCGCCGGTCGAGGCGAGGGCTACGGTGAGCGATCCGAGACCGGCGCCGATCTCGATAACACGGTCGCCGGCACCGACGGCAGCCAACCGGGCGATGCGTTCGGCGACGTTCGGATCGGCAAGGAAGTTCTGCCCGAGCGCACGCGAAGGAGCGCGCCCGAGGTCGGCAAGCGCGGCGGTGAGCTCGGCCCTGCCCGGCGGGCGGGCGGTTTCCTCTCCGTCAGTGGAGATCGAAGACCACCGAGGCGTTGGAGCTCGTGGCTCGGGCGACCTCCTCGACCGGCAGGCCCTTCGCCGCGGCGACGGCCGCGCCGACGACGGCGGCGTTGACCGGCTCGTTCGGCCTGCCCCTATGCGGGGCGGGCGTGAGGAAGGGCGTATCGGTCTCCACGAGCATGTGGTCGAGCGGGGTGGCGCGGACGGCCTCGCGGAGCTCCTCCGCGCTCGTGAAGGTGACGATGCCGCTGTAGGAGAGGTACGCCCCGAGGGCGAGGCATCTCTTGGCCTCCTCGGGGCCGCCCGTGAAGCAATGCAAGACGGTGCGCGGGGGGGCGCCCTCGGCGCGCAGGATCGCGATCGTGTCGTCCCACGCCTCGCGCGAGTGGACCACCAGGGCGAGGCCAAGCTCGTTGGCGAGGCGCACCTGGGCGGCGAAGACCTCACGCTGGAGGTGCCGGGGCGAGTTGTCGTAGTGGTAGTCGAGTCCGCACTCGCCGATCGCCACGACGCGCGCCACCTTGTAGCCGCCGGGGCTGAGCTCTTCGGCGAGCGCCAAGAGCTCCTCCGTACCGAGCTTGGCATCGTGGGGATGCAGCCCGATGGTCGCCCAGATGCCGACGGTGATCGGCCCGGCGAGCTCGACCGAGGTGGCGATCTCCACCGCCCGCCTCGAGCTTTCGGCATCGGTACCGGCGACGACGAAGCGCCGGACGCCGCCGTCCCGGGCGCGCTCCAGCACCTGGCGCACCTCCTCGTCGGAGGCGAGGTGTTGCAGGTGGCAATGGCTGTCGGTCCACTGGGGAAGGGCGGCGATCTCCTCGAGGCGGGTCCTCTTCACCCGCTCGCGCTGCGCCCGGTCGGCGGCGTCCTGCTCGGCGCGCTCGATCTCGCGCGCACGCCGCCCGCCGCCGAAGAGCCGTCCGGTGCCGCCTGGGCGAGGCTCACGCCGCTTCTGCGGGCTCACTCGGAGCTCCGCCGGGGGAAGAGGGGCGCACCTTTCGCGACCGGGAGGCCGCCGGGGTAGCCGCCCCACGCAAGGGCTCCCGGGGCCGAGCCCCCAGGGGCCGAGACCGCGCCCGAAAGACCGATGCGGCGCCAGATCTCGGCCGCGGCCTCGATGAGCACGGGAGAGACGAGGACGGCGACTATGCGCAGCACCTCGAGGGCGTCGCCGAGCACGGCGTCCACCGCCGGACCGGGCTCGAGCTTCCACGGCTCGACCGCCTCGAGGGCGGCATTTGCGGCGCGCACGAGCCGCCACGTCGCCTCGAGCGCCTCATGGGGGGCGAAGTCGTCCCAGGCCGCCTGCGCCGCCGCGACGACCTCGGCCGCCCGCTCCGCCAGCCCGCCGGCCGGAGAAGCTCCGCCGGGCCCGGCACCTGCTCTCGGCGCGGGCCCGATGCCGCCGCACTTCGAGCCGACAACTGCGGCGACGCGCGAGACGAGGTTGCCGAGATTGTTGGCCAGATCGGCGTTGTAGCGGGCGATCAGGCCCTCGTAGGTGAGCTCGCCGTCCTGGCCGAGGGAGAACTCCCGCAACAGGTAGTAGCGCACGGCGTCGTTGCCGACGTCGGCGGCCAGCTCGACGGGGTCGATCTGGTTGAAGGCGCTCTTTCCCATCTTCTTGCCGCCGACGAGGAGGAAGCCGTGCACGAGGTACTGGTGCGGCGGCTCGATCCCGGCGGCCATGCACATCGCCGGCCACCACACGCAATGGAACCTGATGATGTCCTTGCCGATCACGTGGCACACCGACGGCCACCACGTCGAAAAACCCCCGACGTCACGCCCGAAGCCGATGGCCGAGAGGTAATTCACGAGGGCGTCGTACCAGACGTAGAAGACGTGCCCGTCGTCCCACGGCACGGGCACTCCCCAGGAGATCGAGGTGCGGGTGATGGAGATGTCCTGCAGGCCGCCTTTTATGATCCCGAGCGCCTCGTTTCGCCGCGACTCGGGGAAGATCGCCCCTGGATGGTCCTCGTAGAGCTCGAGGAGCCGGTCCGAAAAGCGAGAGAGCTCGAAGAACCAGTTCTCCTCGGCGAGCCACTCCACGGCGCGCTCGTGCACCGGGCAGAGGTTCCCCTCGAAGAGGTCGCCCTCGGCGTAGTAAGCCTCGCAGCTCACGCAGTACCAGCCCTCGTAGGTGCCCTTGCGAAGGTAGCCGTTGTCGTAGATCGCTTGCATGAAGAGCTTGACCGTCTCGTGGTGGCGTTCCTCGGTCGTGCGGACGAAGTCGTCGTTCGAGATGTCGAGCTGCGCCCAGGCCCGGACGTAGCGCTCGCTCACCTGATCGGTCCACTCCTTGGGGTCGAGGCCGTTCGCCTCGGCCGCCCGAAGGATCTTGAGCCCGTGCTCGTCGGTGCCCGTGAGAAAGAGCACCTCGTCGCCCCCGAGGCGGTGCCAGCGGGCCAGGGCGTCGGCGACGATCGTGGTGTAGGCGTGGCCGACGTGGGGAGCGTCGTTGACGTAGTAGATCGGCGTCGTCACGTAGAACCGGCCGGGCATCGCAAAAGCCTACCGGGCGGCCCCACCGGCGCCTTGGCCCGAAACTGCGAGCTCGTAGACGAGACGGCGCCGGAGCCCGTGCGCGGCAGCCACGAGGGCCGCGGCGTCGCGCCGGGAGCGCCCAGCCTCCACGAGTCGGTCCACCTCCACCGCCAGCGCCTCGTCCGACGGGCGGTCGCAAGGCGGGACCCGCGGGGCGGTGGCACCAACGACGACGACGATCTCGCCGCGCGGGGGGCTTTCGGAAAAGCGTGCCGCGGCGGCCGAGAGGGTCCCCCGCCAGGTCTCTTCGTAGAGCTTGGTGAGCTCGCGGCAGACCGCCACCTGGCGCTCGTCGCCGCAGGCGCCCGCAAGGTCGGCGAGGGTGGCCGCCGTACGCAGGGGTGACTCGAAGATCACGCTCGGGCAGTCGGAGGCGGCGACGCGCAAGAGGCCCTCTGCCCGCCCGCGGCCCCGCCGGTCGAGGAAGCCCTCGAAAGAGAAGCGCCCCCCGCCCATCCCCGAGACGACGAGGGCGGCCAGCACCGACGAGGGCCCGGGCACTGCCGTCACGCGCGCCCCCGCCTCGGCGGCGGCGGCGACAAGGCGGCTCCCGGGGTCCGACACCGTCGGAGTCCCGGCGTCGCTCACGAGCACGAGGCGCCGCCCGGCGGCGAGCTCGCCCACGAGCTCGGAGAGGCGCGCCGTCTCGTTGTGCCCGTGCAGCGACGAAAGCCCCTCCGTCTTCACACCAGCCCTCCGCAGCAGAAGGCCCGTGCGTCGGGTGTCCTCGGCGAGCACCATGTCGGCGCACGCCAGAGCCTCGGCCGCCCGAGGGGAGAGGTCGCCCATGTTGCCGATCGGGGTGGAGACGACGACGAGCTCGCCAGTCACTCCGCTATCCCCTCGATCTCCTTGATCTCCCTGATCTCCAGGCGGTCGCCGGCGGCGAGCGACCAGCGGCTGAAGGCACCAGCCTCGGCCTCGAGCACGGAGCGCGCCTTCAGGCTCGGCGCGGCCAGCATGTAGGGCCGCAGCCTCGTGGTCCGGATGACGACCAGCTCTGCGTCGAGGAAGGCGACGTCGAGGGGGAACCTCATGCCGAAGGAGTGCACCGCCCGCGTGTGGTGCAACACGATCGCCCCGTCGAGGCTCGCCCGCCCCAAGAGGCCCTTCGAGCGGGCGAGGACGCCGTCGGCGACCTCGACGCTCGCGAGCACCCGACCTTCACGCAACAGCCAGGCCATGATCCGGATTCTTCCATGACACGGGCAGGCCGCTACACTCCCGCCGGTGTCCAAGCGAACCGTGAAGCGCAAGAACCGGCGCAAGAAGAAGGCGAACCACGGCAAGAAGCCGAACTGCGGGCGCGGCTAGCGCACGGGGGGCGGGTGGCTGGGCGCCCTGGACGACGCCCGCTGGGCAGCATGCCTCGGCTCTGACCGGTCCTGACGGGATCTGGCCGGTCCCGACCGGCACTCACCGGTCCTGACCGGAGCCGATTGGACGCAGAAGGGAACCACGACATGGGCTCCAACTTCGTGACGGTCACCCTCCGTGCCCGGGCACGCGCCGGGGCGGTGGGGGTTCCACAGCCTCGATAGCCGCTTTGCGACCTGGCTCGTCGCCGAGGCCGGCGTCCGGCCGGGCGATCTCGTGTTGGACCTCGGAGCCGGGACGGGCAGCCTCACCGGGCCTCTTCTCGCCGCCGGGGCCTCTGTCGTCGCCGTCGAGCTGCACCCTGGGCGAGCCGCCGAGCTGAGGCAGCTCTACGCGGGGGCACGCGTCCTCGTCGTGCAGGTCGACGCGGCAGACCTCCGCCTTCCGCGCCGACCCTTCAAGGTTGTTGCGAACCCGCCCTTCTCGATCACCGCCGGCATCGTGCGCCGTCTCCTCGGAAACGGGAGCCGACTCGTGAGCGCCCATCTCGTCGTCCCT
>JBOGHY010000029.1:0-10166 GCA_050742375.1 Acidimicrobiales bacterium
CAAGGAGCTTGCGCCCAGCGAGGAAGAGGCCGACGATGACGGCTCCGGCCACCGTGGCGTGATCGCTCGGGAAGGTGAAGTCGTTCGCCCTCGGCACCAGGACCTCCACCCCGCGCATGACGTCGTATGGGCGGACCCTTCCGACCAGGTGGCTGAGCGGCTGGTTGAGTCCCAGAGCTACGACTGTGCCGATGGCGGCCCACAGCGAGAGCGCGACGGCACGGGCGCCGTCGCGTCGCGCCCTCCACCAGCCAAAGACGACGAGGACGGCGAGCACGACGACCCCCGCCCACAGCGCATAGGCGTGCATGAAGCCGTGGAGCCACGCCGTCGAGCGAGCCCAATGGTTGACGTCCAGGTACCACTGCCTGTCAAGCGACGACACGCTCACCTCGACCTTCCAGCCCTCCGAGCCCCAGTGGGCCTACCCAGCCTAGGGCACCAAAAGCGCCTCCCCGACTCCATGGCTGCTAGAACCGCCAGGTGGCTCGAGCTCTCTCGCAGGTTCAGGCGGAGACCTTTGCCAAGTCGTCCGCCGCGACCGCGGCTTCGTACCCCGTGGGCGAGGCCGAGCGCGTCCTGTCCTATGCCTCCGCCGGCGCGCTCGGAGCTCTGTGACGGCCTCCTCTCAGCACTGGCCGGCCGGGGTCGCCCCCGGTTTCACGACACGTCCCGAGCTCACCGGGACCTTCGGAATGGTCGCCGCCTCGCACTGGCTGGCCGCGCAGTCCGGGATGTCGATGCTCGAGGCGGGCGGGAACGCCTTCGACGCCGCCGCGGCTGCCGGCTTCGTGCTGCAGGTGGTCGAGCCCCACATGAACGGTCCAGGCGGGGAAGCTCCGATCGTCGCCTACCCGGCGAGCGAAGGCGCCGTGGTGGTCGTCGACGGCCAGGGTCCTGCTCCGTCGTCTGCCACGCCGGAGCGCTTTTCGGAGCTCGGCCTCGAGCTCGTCCCCGGATCCGGGTTGCTCGCCGCCTGCGTGCCGGGGGCCATCGGCGCCTGGCTGCTGCTCCTCGAGCGCTTCGGCACGATGTCGCTCCGCAAGGTGCTCACGCCGGCGATCGGCTACGCCGGGCACGGCTTTCCCGCACTTGCATCGCTGTCGTCGGCCATCTCCGGCGCCGAGGAGACGATGAGGTCCCGTTGGCCGACGTCGGCGGCGCTGTGGCTTTCGCATGGCGTGCCAGCCGCGGGCACCCGCCTCAGGAACACCTTGCTCGCCGCCACTTACGAGCGGATCCTCGCCGAGGCCGAGGCGGCCGGACCCGGGCGGGCTGCCCAGCTCGAGGGGGCGCGCCGGGCCGTCTACGAGGGTTTCGTGGCCGAGACGATCGACTCCTTCGTCCGGTCACCGCAAAGGACGCCCGCCTCGCCCCGATCCGGAGCGGGGTTCGAGTCGGGGCTGCTCTCGGGCGAGGACCTCGCCTCATGGCAAGCACGCCTCGAAGAGCCCGTTCGCTTCTCCTATGGCCCCTTCGAGGTCTGCAAGACCGGCCCCTGGGGCCAGGGCCCGGTCTTCTTGCAGCAGCTCGCCCTGCTGTCAGGCGTCGAGGTCGCCGGGATGGAGCCCGGCAGCGCCGAGCTCGTCCACACAGTTACCGAGTGCGCCAAGCTCGCCTTCGCCGACAGAGAGGCCTTCTACGGCGATCCGCGTTTCGTGGACGTCCCCCTCGACGAACTGCTCTCGCCCGCCTACAACGACGGCCGCCGGAAGCTCATAGGCAGCGAGTCCGACAGTTCCGTCCGCCCGGGCTCGCCGGGCGGGCGCGAGCCGAGGCTGCCCTCTCTGCTGCCCCGGCTCGTGAGGGCCGGTGCCTCCACGCCGGGGCAAGGCTCGGCGACGGGCGCCTCGGTTCTCGTCGAGGGTGAACCGACGGCTTCGACCGTTGCGGAGCCCCCAGGGCCGGGAGACACCTGTCACGTGGATGTGGCCGACCGGTTCGGCAATCTCGTCTCGGCGACACCGAGCGGCGGCTGGCTGCAGTCGTCTCCAGCCGTACCCGGGCTCGGCTTCTGCCTCGGCACCCGAGCCCAGATGTTCTGGGTGGAGGACGGTCTCGCCAGCTCCATCGCCCCGAGAAAGCGCCCTCGTACCACCTTGAGCCCCACGATGGCGCTACGAGATGGCGCCCCGGCGCTCGCATTCGGTACCCCGGGCGGCGACCAGCAGGACCAGTGGACCCTGCTCTTCTTCATCTACCACGCCGACCTCGGCTTCGGCCTCCAGGCGGCCGTGGACGCCGCCAACTGGCACACCAACCACTTCCCGTCGTCGTTCTTCCCGCGAGCGGCGCCTCTGGGCGAGCTGGTCGTCGAGGAGAGCCTCGGCTCGGGCGTCGTAGAGGAGCTGCGCGAGCGCGGCCATCTCGTCGTGGGGGCGCCCGCGTGGAGCCGCGGCCGGGTCACCGTGACCGCCATCGGCGAGGACGGCCTGCTACGGGCGGCGGCTGATCCGCGCGGTGGACAGGCCTACGCAGTCGGTCGCTGATCGGACGCCCACCGCGGCGGGGCGAGTCAGATGTTGCGCATGTCCTCGCTCGAGTACTCCCGGAAGGCGATGAGGGTCCGTGTACCAGTGATGCCGTGCAGAGGCGCGATCCGCTCCGTCACTAGGCGTGCGAGAGCATCGTGCTCGACAGCGCGCACGATGGCGACGAGGTCCTCGTCTCCGGCCACGGAGTAGACGACCTCGACCCCCTCGACGTCGGCGACCTCCCGCCCGAGCTCGGCCACGCGCTCAGGCGAAGCGCCGATCAACACGATCGCGGTGACCATTCGTGCCGATGGTAGACGCACGCGCCCTCAGCGGGTGCCAGACGCCTCCTCGAGCGCCCGCTCAACCAGCACCGTGGCGAGGTGGCTGCGGAACTCGCGCGACGCCCTGACGTCGTCGGGAGGCTCGAGCCCGTCCGAGGCGTGGGTGGCAGCCTCGGAGGCCGAGGCCCCGCCCGCAAGCGCCTGCTCGACACCGGTGGCCACGACGGGGGTGTCGGCCATGTTGACGAGCGCAACACCGGCCTCACCGTCGAGCAATGCCGCCACGCCTACGATCGCCCAGTCCTGGGCCCGAAGGGCGAACTTCTGGAAGGACCACGACGCGTGTCCCGCCTTGGGGAAGCGGATCTCTGTCAGCACCTCGTCAGGCGCGAGCGCCGTCTCGAGAAAGCCGGTGAAGAAGTCCCGCGAGGCAATCTCACGGGTCCCGCCGGCGCCGGACGCCACGAGGGTCGCCCTGGACGCAAGGCACACGGCAGGTAGATCCGATGCCGGGTCGCCGTGGGCGATGGAGCCTCCGAGGGTGCCGCGGTGGCGGACCTGCGGGTCGCCGATCTGGCCGGCGACATGGGCCAAAAGAGGCATCTCGGAGCGGGCGAGGTCGCTTCCTGCGACGTCGCAATGACGGGTGAGAGCTCCCACGGCGACGTGGTCACCGGCGTCCCGGACATAGGACAGGTCGCGGACCGGACCGATGTCGACAAGCTGCGCCGGTGATGCGAGGCGCAGCTTCATGAGGGGAAGGAGCGAGTGACCGCCTGCAAGGAGCTTCGAGTCCTCTCCCCCCTCAGACAGCATCGAGATCGCCTCGGCGACCGAGAAGGCACGGCGATAGTCGAATTTCGCCGGGATCATCGGGCGTCGCCCCCTTCGCTCATCGAGGCGGACGTGACCGGACCGGCAGTGGCCGAGCCGGCACCGCCACCGGTGGAGGAGGCGGCCGAGAGCGCCCTCCAGACGCGCTCGGGCGTCGCCGGCATGTCGATGTCGGTCACCCCGAAAGGAGCCAAGGCGTCGACGACGGCGTTCATGACGGCGGGAGTCGAGCCGATCGTGCCGGCCTCGCCGACTCCCTTCACCCCGAGCGGGTTCGTCGGGCTCGGGGTGACCGTCGAGGCCGTCTCGAGGCTCGGAAGCTCCGAGGCGGCGGGCACGAGGTAGTCGACCAGGGTGGAGGTGAGAAGGTTGCCCTCGGCGTCGTAGACGGCCTCCTCGAAGAGGGCCTGGGCGACCCCCTGCACGATGCCTCCGTGCACCTGACCCTCGACGATGAGCGGGTTCACCTGGGTGCCGCAGTCGTCGACGGCGACGTATCGCGTGAGATCGACGCGGCCGGTCACCGTGTCCACCTCCACGACGGCGACGTGCGTGCCGAAGGGGAAGGAGAAATTCGGCGGGTCATAATGCACCGAGGCCTCGAGGTTCGGCTCCATCCCGTCGGGCAGGTTGTGGGCCGTGAAGGCCTCGAAGGCGACCGTCGCGAGCGCCACCTCCTTGCCGGGCGAGCCCCGCACGCGAAAGGAGCCGGCGGCGAGCTCGAGGTCGTCGACGGAGGCCTCGAGCAGGTGGGCGGCGATCTCTTTCGCCTTGTCGATCACCCTGTCCGTCGCCAGTGCAACCGCGACGCCCCCTACGGGAAGCGAGCGGGAGCCGTAGGTGTCGAGGCCGTAAGGGGCGATCGCCGTGTCGGAGTGCAGCACGTCGACGTCGTCCGGGCTCACGCCGAGGCGGTCGGCGACGATCATCGACCAGGAGGTCTCATGTCCCTGGCCGTGCGGCGAGGTCCCCGTCACGACCTGCACCTTTCCTGTCGGGAGCACCCGCACCGTCGCCGCCTCCCAGCCGCCGGCGGTGTAGTTGAGCGAGGCGAGCACCCGCGAGGGCGCGAGGCCGCACATCTCCATGTAGGACGAGAGCCCGACCCCGAGCTGGGTCCGGTCGCCCGCCGAGCGGCGCTGGGCCTGCTCGGCGCGCAGGTCGTCGTAGCCCGCCAGCTCGAGCGCCTTTTTTAGGGCGAGCCCGTAGCGGCCGCTGTCGTAGGTGAGCCCGGCGACCGAGGTGTAGGGGAACTGCTCGTCGCGCACGAAGTTGCGTCGCCGTAGCTCCGCCGGGTCGACGCCGACCTCCCGGGCGAGAGCGTCGACTGCCCGCTCGATGGCATAGGTGGCCTCGGGCCGCCCTGCGCCCCGGTAGGCGTCGGTGGGAGTCTTCGTCGTGAAGACCGAGGTGCACGAGAACGAGTACGCCGGCACGTCGTAGACCCCGGTGTACAAGAAGGCCCCGAGGAGCGGGATGCCCGGCGTGACGAGCATGAGGTATGCCCCCATGTCGGCTAAGAGCTTCACCCGTACGGCGGTGATGCGGCCCTCGGCGTCGGCGGCGAGCTCGATGTCCTGGATCTGGCCCCGTCCCTGGGTCGTGGAGCCGGGCGTCTCGGAGCGCTCCTCCACCCAGCGCATCGGGCGCCCGAGGCGCTTCGCCAGCACGACGGCGAGAATCTCCTCGGCATAGACGTTGAGCTTGGAGCCGAAGCCCCCGCCGACGTCGGGGGCCACCACCCGGAGCGCCGTCTCGGGCGTGCCCGTAGTGATGGCGAGCATGATCTTCAAGATGTGGGGGATCTGGGTGGAGGAGTAGACGGTCACATCTCCTCCGAAGGGCTGCGGCACGACGAGCACCCCGCGGGGCTCCATGGCCGAGGGGATGAGGCGCTGCTGGACGAATCGCCGCCTCACCTTGTGGACAGCCCCTTCGAAAGCCGCCTCCACCGCCGCAGCATCGGGTGTGAGCTCCCAGGTGTAGCTCGTGTTCGTGCCGAGCCCCTCGTGCACGAGCACGCGGTCGGAGAGGGCGTCGTCGAGGTCGACGACGGCACCGAGGGGCTCGTAGTCGACGATGACGGCTTCGGTGGCGTCGTGGGCCTCGTACTCGGTCTCCGCGACGACGACTGCGACTGCGTCGCCGAGGTAGTTGACGGTCTCGACGGCGAGGGGCAGGTGAGTCGGGCTCTTCATGTCGGAGGTGACCGGCCAGGCACACGGCATCGGCGCCGCCCAGGCGTCGGCGAGATCGGCGCCCGAGAAGGCGGCGACGACACCCGGCATGGCGCGGGCCGCCTCGAGGTCGACCGAGATGATACGCCCGTGGGCGATGGTCGAGCGGACGATGCCGAGATGGAGCGCCCCCGGCACCTGCAGGTCGGCGACGAAGCGCGACTCTCCAGTGAGCAGGGCCGGGTCCTCCTTGCGCAACAGGCGTGTCCCGAGCACCCCCGAGGTGGCCGGAGCCTCGGTGGCGGTCACGATGCCACCGAACCCGCGGCGGCGAGCACCGCCTTCACGATGTTGTGGTAGCCGGTGCAGCGACAGAGGTTGCCCTCGAGGCCCATTCGCACGTCTGCCTCGGTCGGATCGGGGTCCTCGGCGAGAAGCGACACGACCGCCAACACCATCCCCGGCGTGCAGTAACCGCACTGAAGACCGTGGTGCTGGCGAAAGGCCTCCTGCACCGGGTGCAGGCTGCCGCCGGACGACAGCCCCTCGATGGTGGTGATCGCGCTCCCTTCGGCCTGCAGTGCCAACATGGTGCACGACTTGACGGACTCGCCGTCGAGAAGGATCGTGCAGGCCCCGCACGAGGAGGTGTCGCAGCCGATGTTGGTGCCCGTGAGGCCGAGGGTCTCGCGCAGGTAGTGCACGAGGAGCAGCCTCGGCTCGACGTCGTCGGAGCGTTCTCGCCCGTTGACGGTGAGGGACACTTGCATGAGGCACCCCTTTCGGCTGGCTCTCCCGTCATACCACCCCTGGCGACAGCCCGGCCAGCGCACGGGAGGTGAGCGAGATGGCGCTCGTGACGCTGCGGGCGATGGAGGAGGGCGATCTCGCCGCCGTGGCCGCCGTGACGAACGCCGCCTTCGCCGAGCGGTTCGCGATAGCCACGGACGCCGAGCCGATCTTTCGCGACGCCCTGTTCGAGTGTCGGCTCGCAGCCGACCCGGAGGGCTGCGTCGTCGCCCTCGACGACCTCGGTGAGGTCACCGGGGCTCTCTTCTCCCTCGCCCGCGGCAGTCTTGGGTGGTTCGGTCCGCTGGCGGTCCGACCGGGGGCACAGCAAGCTGGCACGGGTGCCGCCCTCGTCGAAGCCCGCCGCGACTCCTGTTCCTCGCCGCCTCCTCGAGGACTTCCTTCGATCGCCTGCTTCGCGCCTGTGGGGCCCTCGGCCGAAAGCGGGGGCACGACTCGCTCTTCCTCCGGGCGAGCGGCTCGAGCTGGGCGACCCTTGATGCCCTGGCCGAGCGCGGCTTTCGGGCGGGACAAGTTTTCGTCCGCATGAAGGCGGGCGAGCACCTCGACTACGACTCCGCGCCCTGTTACTACTGCGACAACTGGCTCTGAGCGCCGGCTTCCTCGCCGGCGTCACTGCCCGCGTCGCCTCCTTCGAGCAGGCGGCGAAGCTCGGCAGCCGCCCCGGCCGGGGCGACGGCGCTCAGCAGATCGCCCACCTGGATCACGGTCGAGCCGTCGGGGAAGGTGAGGCCGCCTGGGCCTTCGAGCGTGACGACGACGGTGCCCGGCGGAAGCGACACATGTCTCAGTGCCACCCCGGCGGCGGGCGAGCCGGATCCGACGCGGGCTTCGACCGCCTCGGCGCCGGGGGCGACGGCCGAGAGCCGCCCGAGGTTCGCCTCGAGCGCCTTCTCGTAGCCGCGGACTATCCCGCTCACGGTGACGAGCCCGACGACATGCTGGCCGGAGTCGAGCACGGCTACGAAGCCGTCTGGGGTGGTCATGAGCGCCTCGAGGGCAACGTCGGCCGCCGCCGCGCTCTGGACGCCGGCAGCCGTCGGGTCGACGAAGCTGCCGACGGTCGCCTCGCCCTCGGCGCCCGCCTCTTCGAGGCGCGACGTCAAGACGGTGCCGACGAAGCCGCCGGCGCGGTTGACGACGGGAGCTCCCTCGACCCGGCTGGCCGAGAGAAGGGTCCGCGCCGCCGCCGCGGCGGTGCCGGCCTCCAGGACGAGGCGCGGCCTCGACATCACCTCGGCGGCGGTCACGCTCGCGAGGAGGGGCATGCCGAGCTGCAGACGGTGCGCCGGTGAGTCGGTCCGGGTGCGGTGCTGGGCCCGGTAGATGGTGGCATCGCTTCGCCGGACGATGAGCGTGGCTATCCCGACTGCGAGCATGGCGGGCGCGAGCACCTCGAGCGAGGAGGTCATCTCGGCAACCATCAACATCACCGCCAGCGGCGCCCTGCAGATGCTCCCAAAGCACGCCATCATGCCGACGATCACGAACGGCGCAGGGCTGTGCGGCACGCCCGGCGCCACGGGTTCGAGCAGCCGCCAGATCGCCGCCCCGCTGAAGGCGCCGATCACCATGCCGGGCCCGAAGATCCCCCCCGATCCCCCCGATCCGATCGAGAGCCCCGTCGCGACGATCCTCGCGAAGGGCAGCGCAACCACCGCCGCCAAAGGGAGGGCCAGGAGGCCGTGGCGGTCGAGACCCTGCTGGACCCAGCCGTAACCGGTCCCGAGGACCTCGGGCAGGGCGACGGCGATGCAGCCTACGCACAGGCCCCCGATCGCCGGCCGCAGGGCTCGGGGCAGCTTGATCCGCTCGAATGCCCCGGCGATGGCGTAGAAGCCGCCCGAGTAGAGGAGCCCGACGAGACCGCATACGACCCCGATGAGAGCGAACCAGCCGAGCTGGGCGGCGGCGAAATGGTAGGGCGCCAGCACCTGGAACATCGGCTGGAAGCCCTCCGCGGCTCCGAAGACGGCATAAGAGACGATGGAGGCGATCAGTGCGGGGACGAAGGACTCGGTCTCCATGTCGTCCCGGTAGATGATCTCCATGGCGAGCACCGCCCCTCCGAGGGGTGCCCTGAAGATGGCTCCGATGCCCGATCCGATGCCGACCGAGACGGCGATGCGGGCGTCGGAGGGCGACAGGTTGAGCGTCCGGGCGAGAAGCGATCCGAAGCCCGCCGAGATCTGCGCCGTCGGGCCCTCCCGACCTCCCGAGCCGCCGGAGCCGATCGTGATGGCCGAGGCGACGATCTTCACGGCCACGGCGCGCGCCCGGATTCCGCGGGGGTTCTTGTGGACCGCGGCGATGGCGGCGTCGGTCCCGTGCCCTTCGGCCTCGGGCGCCAAGCCGTAGACGAGCAGCCCCGAGACGAGTCCCCCGGCGGCGACGACCAGCGGGAAGGCCCAGGCACGAACCGCCTCGACCGAGCCGGCGAGGTCGCCCTCCCCGTGCGGGGTGGGCACCTGGAAGCCGACGAGATGCCCGAGGAAGAGATTGGTGCCGAGGCGCAGCAGGGTGAAGAACACGACGGCACCCGCACCGGCAATGGCTCCGATGGCCACCCCGAGCGCCAGCCATCGCCTCAGGTAAGTGGTGGTGGTGACCCAGCGAGCAGCCCGCTCGACGGCCCCGCTCACCGCTTCCCGGCCGGCGAGGCGGAGGCTCACAGCTCCGAGCCGGTGGGCCAGGCGGCGTCGGGCACCTCGCCGGCCGCCCGGGTGAAGGCCTCGAAGCCGGCCACGAGGCGGCTCCGATCGCGCGGGGCCATCTCGGCAAGGACGGCGGCGATGTCGGCGCGCCGACGCCTCGTGACGTCGGCGACCAGCTTCGTCCCGGCGGGCGCGAGGCGGAGCAGCACGGCGCGGCGGTCGGTGGCCGAGTAGTCGCGCTCCCGCAGGAGCAGTCCCTTTCTCTCGAGGCGGTCGCAGAGCCGCGTGGTCGTGGAAGAGGAGATCCCGAGCGCCTCGGCGAGGCCGACCGGGCGCTGCGGCCCGCGCGAGGCGATCACGACAAGGGCGCGGTACTGAGGCAGGGTGATCTCCTGGCCGGCGGCGGCGATCGAGCGCGCCGCCACGGACACGAGCACCCTGCTGGCGGCGAGGACGGAGTCGGCGACCCGGTTCTCTGCCCCGGTGCCCGCCGTCGCCCGCCCAGATGTGCCCACCGATCTGATTGTACTACGACAGCTACTGCCGTAGGACAGTTACTTGGGCGAAAGCGCCTGGCGGCGGCGCCGAGCTACCAGGTCGGCCAGTTGGCCGGGAGGCTGCCCGAGGGCGGGTCGTTCTGCAAGATGCCGGGTGGGGCGCCGAGGGAGGCGAGCAGCTGCGAGAAGTTCGCCCCAAAAGCGGTGGAGTTGGCCCCGGAGAACTGACCGGAGATCATCGCCATGGTGTCGCCCGTCCCGCCCGAGGCCCAGCCGGTCTCGATGCCGTCGGGGCCCTCGTACATCGTGCCGAGCAGGCTGCCGGTGGACACCGACTGGCCCACCTGCACGGAGGGCTCGATGTCCTCGGCGGCATAGACGACGAGGCCGGCGGCCGGGCCCGAGCTCAGCTGGTAGGTGATGAAAGTGCCACCGG
>JBOGHY010000030.1:0-7897 GCA_050742375.1 Acidimicrobiales bacterium
TTCGAAGGAGCTCTGCTCGAGCAGCAACCCGTCGAGGAGCGCTTCCAGATGGACGTCTTCCTCGGCGACCTCTCCTTCGAGACGTCCTACAGCCTGCCGGGCGAGGGCAGCCCTGCCCGGGTGCGGGCCGACCTCAGCCTCGACTGGCCCACGTGGAGCCAGAGCGCCTACCGGTCGTGGTCGATCGGCGAGCCGCCGGCGGAGCCGCCGGAGCTCGTCGTCGAGCTCGCCTTCCGCCTCCAGAACCTCGTCGAGGCTCCCGACCATGAGAAGGTGACGGCAGTCCTGGACGACAAGGGGCCCGAGCTAGGCGGCGAGCACCTCGAGCGCGGCGCCCCGACCGTCGAGCAGATCTTCTCCGCCTCCGCCGACGAGTCCGTCGCCGCCTTCGAGGTCGCCTACCAGGGCTCGCTTCGCCTCGATGACGCCGTCCTCGAGGATCCGGCCAAGCTCGACGACCAGGTCTCCTCCCTCGCCCGGTGGGTGGCGAGCGCCCTCGTCCGGCTGGCCGATCTCCAGCTACCCTTCCGCCCTCCAGAAGAGGACGCCGTCCAGCCCTGAGCCGTCGCCGAGCGCCGAGCCGGCCGGGCGTCGAGCCGGCCGCGCGTCGTGCCCGGCCGCGCGCGGATCAGCTCGGGGTCGCGACCTCGAGGCGGCCCCTCAGGCCCGCTGCCGGGCGCGCCCCCAGCTGGCCAATCACCTCGCCCGCCGCCCGGCTGCCGAGCTCGAGGGCGTCGCGCGGGCCGAAGCAGTGTGTCAGCGCGAAGAGGAACCCGGCCGCGAAGAGATCGCCTGCTCCCGTCGTGTCGAGGACCGGGTCGACGTCCTCGGCGGGCACGAAGACGTTGCCGGACGGCACGACGGCGAGCGACCCCGAGGGCCCGAGCGTGACGATCACCACCCGGTCGTCGGCGGCAAGCTCGGTGACCGCGGCGTCCACAGAGCCCGTGGAGGTGAGGCCGCGGACCTCCTCCTCGTTACCGAAGAGCAGGCCGACCGTGCCACCGAAGACGAGCTCGGCGATGCGGTCGCGGTGTCGCTCCACCACGAATGGGTCCGAGAGGCTCAGGGCAATCACGACGCCGGAGCCCTTCGCCAGCTCGATGGCCCGGTCGAGGGCCGCCGCGGCGGCGGCGTCGAGCAGGTAGCCCTCCAGGTACAGAACGGAGGCGTGGTCGATTCCAGCGGCGTCGACGACGGCTCGAGGCACGTAGGAGGCAGCTCCGAGATGCGTCGCCATCGAGCGCCTGCCTCCGGGCGTGACGAGCACGTGACAGGTCCCCGTCGGCTCGCCGCCGGCGCCCGTCGCCACCGACGCCGCCACCCCGACCGCCTCCAGGTCTGCCGCGTACCAGCGACCGAGCTTGTCGTCGCCGACGCCGCCGGCGAAAGCGGGACGGCCTCCGAGGAGCGCCACGCCCGCTGCGGTGTTCGCCGCCGAGCCTCCGGCCGCCTGCTGCCAGTGCGGCACAGCCCGGTCGATCTCGAGGGCGCGGTCCGAATCAACCAGGAGCATCGCCCCGGGCTCGATGCAGGCGGCCGCAACCTCGTCGGCCGATGCATGGGCAAGATGGTCGACGAGGGCGTGACCGACGCAGACGACATCGAGGCTGGCGACATCCCGGTCCGGCGCACGGTCCCCCGCAGGGTTGGGAGCGGGGCCGCTCTCAGGGCCGCGGAAAGGCCAGCGGGCATCGAACACGGCGGCCCAAGTTACCGGCTCGCCGGAGGCGTCCCGGCGTCCCGTCCGGCGGGGAGCGACATGCCCGTTCCACGGGCACCTTCCCGTAGCCCCACCGTGGGCCGGTAGCCTGCCCGTTCATGACCGACGAGCACGGCAACGACGCCGACTACCGCCTCGGCCGCGCCGCCGTCCCGCGACGCTACGAGCTCAAGTTCGTACCGAACCTCGAAAGGGCGAGCTTCAGCGGCCGCGCTTCTATCGAGCTCCAGCTGACGGGGGTGGCAGCCGAGATCGAGTGCAACGCAGCCGAGCTCGAGATAAGCGACGCCACGATCCGGCCCGGGCGCCTGCCGAGCGGCGGCAATGTGGACAGCACGCAGGAGGCACCGCAGGTCGCCGGGCAGGAGGGCGAGATCCGCCTCGACGTCAGCTTCCGGCCCGAAGCCGAGCGAGTCGTCTTCTCGACCCCTGCCCGCACCGAGCTCCCCGCCGGCGACTACGTCCTGTCGTGCAGCTTTGCCGCTCCCCTCAACGACAAGCTGCGAGGCTTCTACCGGAGCCGGTTCGAAGATCCTGACGGCAACGAGCGGGTAATGGCGGTCACCCACTTCGAGTCCCACGATGCCCGCCGCGCCTTTCCGTGCTTCGACGAGCCGGACCGCAAGGCCGTCTTCTCCATCTCTCTCGAGATCGCCGAGGACCTGGTCGCGGTCTCCAACGCACCTGTCGTCTCGACCACCCACCTAGACAACGGGCGCAAGCTGATCGCCTTCGGCGACAGCCCGGTCATGTCGACCTACCTCGTCTGCTTCGTGGTCGGGCCCCTCGAGTCGAGCGGCGACGTCCGGTCCGCCGGTGTCCCCGTTGGGGTGCTCACACCGGTCGGAAAGTCGCACTTGACGGGGTACGCGCTCGAGACGGCCGCGCACGCGCTGTCCTGGTTCGCCGACTACTTCGCCCTCCCCTACCCCGGCGACAAGCTGGACCTGGTCGACGTCCCCGACTTCGCCATGGGCGCCATGGAGAACCTGGGCTGCGTGACGTTCCGCGAGACCGACCTTCTCTGCGACCCGGACCGGTCGTCCATCCCCGAGCTCGCCCGCATCGCCGAGGTGATCGAGCACGAGCTCGCCCACATGTGGTTCGGCGATCTCGTCACGATGAAGTGGTGGGACGACATCTGGCTCAACGAGGCTTTCGCCACCTTTATGAGCCTTTGCTGCCTCGAGGACTTCCGCCCGCAGTGGCACGGCTGGGTGACCTTCGGGCGGGACAAGGACCACGCCCTCGGCATCGACGCCCTGCACACGACGCGGGCTATCGAGTACCCGGTGAGGCGTCCCGACGAGGCCGAGGCGATGTTCGACGCTCTCACCTACCTGAAGGGTGGCAACGTCCTTCGCATGCTGGAGCAGTTCGTCGGGCCGGAGGCATTCCGCGACGGCGTGCGGCACTACCTGAAGACGTATCAATTCTCCAACACGGAGGCGGCCGACCTGTGGGACGCTCTCGAGGCGTCCTGCGGAGGCGCGCCGGTCCGAGATCTCATGCACAGCTGGATCTCCCAAGGGGGCTTCCCCCTCGTGTCGGCACGGCGCGAGGGCGACGAGATCGAGCTCTACGCCAAGCCCTTCTCCTACCTGAGTGCGGCCGAGTGGAAGCAAGAGAGCGACGGCAGGCCCTCCGCCATCGGGAGGGACTGGTTCGTCCCCGTCCTGGTCTCGAACCGCCCACCGGCGGGCGGGGCTGAGGAGGGCCTGGAGACCGTGCTGCTGGGACCGGCCCCCACCTTGTCGAGCTCGGCCCGCCTGCCCGCCGGTGAGGGTCTCACCGTCGTGAACGCCGGCGGCTCGGGCACGTACCGGGTCCGCTACGAGGGCGCCATGTTCGACGAGCTGGCGACCAACCTCCAGGTCCTGCGACCGCTAGAGCGCTTCAACCTGGTCTCGGACAGCTGGGCGATCGTGCTTGCCCGGCTCGGCCGTCTCGAGAAGTTCCTCTCCCTCGTCGGTCAACTCGGTGGAGAGACGGACCCGAACATCTGGGCGATCGTCAGCGGGGCCTTCGCGATGCTCGACCTCGCCGTCTCCGACGACGACCGTCCGGCGCTCGCCGAGCACCTGCGCAAGGTGATGCGACCCGAGCTCGAACGGGTCTGCTTCGACGCCGGCGGCGGCGAGGTGCCCGAGATCCCGCGCTCACGGGCCATCTTCATCACCGCCCTCGGCACCGTCGGCGCCGACGAGTCGGTCCGCGGGCGCTGCGGCGAGCACTTCGCCGAGGCGAGCGCCGAGCGCCGGCCCCTTCCCGCCGGAACCGCCGAGGCGATCCTCCGGGTTGTCGGGTGGTCGGCGGAGAGGGCGGCTTTCGATGCAATGTGGGAGCGCGCGAGGCGCCCCCTCGATCCCTTGGACGGGGAGCGCCACCTCTTCGCCCTCGTGGGCCTCCGGGTGCCCGCCCTCGTGTCCGAGCTCCAGGAGCTGTGCCGGAGCGAGGTGCGGAGCCAGGACGCTCCCTATGTGCTCCGGGGCTTGCTCGCCAACCGGGTCGCCGGACCGTCCACCTGGCGCTTCATCAGCGCCCACTGGGACGAGCTGCGGGACCGCTTCGCCTCCGGGGCGCTGCCCGAGATGATCTCCGGCCTGTCCCGCCTCGCCGACGTCGACGCCACCGGCGACGCCGTGATGGCCGCCGAGATCCGTACCGACCTCGCCCGGCGGGACCTCGGTGGTCACCGGCGGCGGGTGGACCAGCACCTCGAGAGGCTGGCGGTGAACGTTGCCTTCGTCCGGGAGCATCGCCCGGGACTCGGCCGGCTGCTCGCCGACCTCTGAGCACACGGCACGTCCGGTGACGCCCGCTTCGGGAACGGGCGAAAGCCCCTTCTCATCCCGACGAACCCTCCGCGGATGAACTTCACCGTCGCCGCCACCACCTTCGCCCTCACCTTCCCGGCGGAGCTGCCCGACAAGACGTTCATCTCGACGGTAGTGATGGCCTCGCGCCACCGCTTTACGCCTGTGTATCTCGGAGTGGGGCTGGCGCTCAGCGTGCAGGCGGCCATCGCCGTGGTTGCCGGGCGGCTCCTCACCCTCCTCCCCCACACGGCCGTCGAGAGCGTCGTCGCCGCCCTCTTCGTGTGCGGGGCTGCCTACCTGATCTTCGTGCCCGAGAAGGCCGAGCTGGCAAAGGGCGAACGCCTCGGCGGCGACCGAGGACCGACGGGACAGATCGAGGCCTCCGACGGGGCGGTGCAGGAGGGGACGCCGAACGGGGCGGACCAGGGGGGGACGCCCGACGGGCGTGCGACGCAGGCGCCGGGCGCACGACCTGCGATGACGGACTGGAGGGTCTTCCTCACAGCGTTCACCGTCGTCGCCCTCGCCGAGTTCGGCGACATCACCCAGGTGCTCATCGCCAACCTGTCCGCCCGCTACCGCGATCCGTGGTCGGTCTTCGCAGGCGCCGTCGTGGCGTTCTGGCTCGTGGCCGCCCTCGGAGTGGTGGCCGGCAAGACGATCACCCGCTACGTCCCCCTCGGCGTCGTCCGGCGCCTGTCGGGCCTCGCCCTCCTCGGCTTCGGCATCTGGACGATCGTGGGGCTGCTGTGACGTTCGGCCCCCGGGCCGGGCAGCTCCTTGCCGCCGCACGGGCGGCGACGGGCTTCATGCCCGACGCCGAGGGGCTCGCTCTCTGCCGCCTCGCCGAGCTCACCGCCGCCGCCGGGCACGATGCCATCGTCGAGATCGGCGCCTGGTGCGGCCGCTCGGCGCTTTACATGGCGGCGGGCGTGGCGGCGGCGCCACCCGGCGCGCCAGCGGCGCCTGATCCAGGCCCGGGCTCGCCAACGGTGGTGATCAGCATCGACCACCACCACGGCTCGGAGGAGAACCAGGCGGGCTGGGAGCACCACGATCCGGCGCTCGTCGACGAGCGGACGGGACGGATCGACACCTTGCCCTTCTTCCGCGCCGCCATAGGCGACGCCGGGGCCGAGGACCTCGTCGTGGCGGTCGTCGGCGACTCCGCCACCGTGGCCAGGAGATGGGGCTCGCCGGTCGGCCTCGTCTTCATAGACGGCGGCCACGGCGAGGCGCCGGCGTGGGCCGACTACAGGGCCTGGGCCCCGAAGGTCGGCCTCGGCTGCATCCTCGCCATCCATGACGTCTTCCCCGACCCTTCCGACGGGGGCCGCCCGCCGTACGAGCTCTACCGCGGCGCCGTCGGCTCCGGCGCCTTCGTCGAGGAGGAGACGCTCGGCTGCGGGAGCCTCAGGGTGCTGAGGAGGGTCGCCCCCGGCTTGTGACAGGGAGATCGGGTTCCCCCGCCACAGCGGCGGCGCTCTCCTCGAGGTCGAGCCCGTCGGGGAGCGACTCGCCCACAAAGAGGCCGGACCCGGGCGAGGTGCGATTGAGGCAGTCGACCGCCAGGATCATCGCGGCGGCGCTGTAGGTGCTCGACTCCCCGGTTGGGAAGGTGGCCCGCTCGGGGTACACGAGACCGGTACTGTACGAGCCGTCCGGTTGGCGCTGGTCCTGGGCCCAGCAAAGGAGCGTCTCTGCCTCGTCCTGCCGTCCGAGGCTGCAGAGCGCCATGGCGCACTCGGCCGTCTCCGCCGTCGTCACCCAGGGCCGGTCCGTCACGCAGCGGACGCCGCGGCCCTCCATGACGAGCTCGCCCCACCGTTCGTCGATGCGTAGCGACCCCTCCGCCGCCCCGATCGCCCCCGAGAGCACCGGGTAGTACCAGTCCATGGCGAAGCGGTGCTTCGGCTCGAAGCTCCCTGGCCGGTAGGCGATCGCGTGGCGCAACCGGCCGGCGGCGAGCTCCCAGTCGGGGCGCTCGAGGCCGAGCGCCCCGGCGCAGGCGACGGCGCAGCGCAGGCTCAGGTAGGCCGACGACGATCCGGTGAGGAGGGCGTAGCGGCCCGGCGTGCCGTCCGGGTCGACCGACCACACGAGCTCGCCTCCCGGTCGCTGCCAGGACAGCACGAAAGCCACTGCTTTCTCCACGACCGTCCACATCGATCCCAGCAGGTCGGTGGTTCCCGAGGAGAGCACGTGGTGCCACAGCCCGGTGGCGACGTAGGCGCACACGTTGGTGTCGAGTCGGGCATCCTCGATGGAACCGTCGTAGGCGAGGTAGGAGCACCAGGCGCCGCTTTCGAGCTGGGTCTGCCTCAGGAAGCGGTAGGCGCGCTCGGCGGCGGCATGCCGCCCGGCCACCGAGAGGGCCATCGCCGCCTCGACGTGGTTCCAGGGGTCGCAGTGGCCACCTTCGAACCAGGGGATCATGCCGTTCGTGCGCTGTACGGCCTCGATCGAGAGCGCAGTGGCTTCGAGCTCGGCGGCGCCGAGCACGCGGCTCTCCGGTGGCGGTGGCCGTGGGGGCGGCCGCGTGGGCCGGCACCACGAGGCGGCTGCGGACGCGCTCATCGGGTGCTCGTCGGGCGCTCAGCGACCGCCGCCCGGTGCTCCTGACGGCCGCCCGCCCGCGCGAGGTAGAGGACGAGGCTCTTGCCGCACACCGGGTTGAGCAGCCACTCCGCGAGCCGGGTCACGGCCGGGCGCCGCACGATGTCCCAGACGAGGAAGCGGTGGTAAGCCCTCACGGCGCGATGCTGCTCGTTTTGGACCCCGACAAGGCACTTGAGCCACCAGTAGGGGCTGTGGAGGCCGTGGGCGTGGTGAGAGTCGACGATCTCGAGCCCGGCTGCGCGAAGGCGCACGGCGAGCTGCGAGCGCCGGTAGATGCGGACGTGGCCCCCCTCGACGGCGTGGTACTCGTCGGAGAGGCTCCAGTTAACGAGCTCTGGCCAGAAACGCGGGACGGTCACCGCGAGGCGCCCGCCCGGACGCAGCACCCGCGCCAGCTCCGCCATGGCGGCGGCGTCGTCGGGAAGATGTTCGAGGACCTCGGCGGCTATCACACGGTCGAAGGCGCCATCGGGGAAGGGTAGGGCGAAGGCGTCGCCCCGCACGGCGCTCGCCGCACCGGTGCCGACGGTGCCCGTCTCGCCCGCCATCGCCTCGAGCATGGCGGCGACCGCCTTCACCTCGACGGCGTCGGAGTCGAGCGCCGCCACGAACGCCCCCCGGCGCAGGCACTCGAAGGCGTGGCGTCCAGCGCCGCAGCCGAGATCGAGCACCCGCTCTCCGGCTTCGAGCCCGAGACGGCGAAAGTCGATGGTCAGCACGCGCTGCGCCTTTGGTC
>JBOGHY010000031.1:0-11735 GCA_050742375.1 Acidimicrobiales bacterium
CTCGTCGGCTGGCTGCGGGGAGAGCGCTGCACCGTCTACACCCACCCGGGCCGCATCCTCATGGACCTCGGTGGCGCGGCCTCAGACGGGACCGCAGTCTCGGGGGAAAGCTCAGCGCTCGGCCCCTGCTCGGAGTAACGGGCCGTCGGTCGCGGCGCGCGTCCGATGTCAGCCCACCACATCAACGCGCTGGCATTGAAGGGGACCTCAGCATCTTACGTAGGACTTGCCGTGGCGCGCCGCTTGGCGTGACGTCTTTGAACCCGGCGGCAGCGAAGGCGGCCGGCCAGCCCATGTAGTTGTAGCCGCTCGTGTTCGGATTGGCGGGGTAGCCCTCGACGGCGACAGCGCCTTGTTGACCGGCGTAGGCGACGGCGGCGCCGAGGAGTCGGGCGGTGACTCCCTTAGCGCGGAACCGGCCGTCGATGAAGAAGCAGGCGACTGACCAAACTGGGAGGTCGTCGACGCGCTGGAGGGTGCGGCTTCGCTCCATTGCTTCGTAGGTGCCCCGGGGTGCGATCGAGCACCAGGCGACCGGCTCGTCGTCGCTGTAGGCCAGGATGCCGACGGGAATGTCGTGGCGGACGAGGCCGTAGAGTGCCTGCCGTCGCTGTTCGGGCGTGGCGGTGCGGAACGCAGACGACGGCATGCGCCACCGCATGCAGCCGCACCAGGCGAATCCGCCGTGGCCATGGCGGCCCCGGATTCCGCAGAAGCGTTTCAGGTCGTCAAGGCGTTCTCGGGTTACCGGCGTGAAGCGCAGGTCGTGGAGTTCGCTCACCGAGATCCAACGCTAGGCGGTCGAGCGGCCCACAGCCCGCTCGTCCCTCGGATCACCACGCCGTTCCTCGGCCTAGCCGGTCCGGAGCCAGGACGCGAACAAGGCTCACCGGGGGAGGGTGAGCCTTGTTCCTTCGCTGCGAGCGGGCGGGGAATCGCTCTGCAGTAAAGCGCGGGGCGCCGTCGTGCCGCCTAAATGGGGGGCTGGCTTGTCGTGACGCGGCTGCGACACGGGCGGCACGGCGGCGATCCCCGCGCGATCTCGGGGCCAGCCGGTGCAGACGGGAGCATCCGACCTGAGGAGGCTGTTCGGCAAACCCGGCCGGCCCTCGATTCCAAGTTGTCAGTGTGCCCTAACAGAAAGTTCGTGAGCGAACGCCTTCGGCTCCTATGGCTACCAGATTACCAGCGCCTCGGCTGGACGCTCCGAGGGCGCCCCCTTCGCCCCTCTCGCCGTATCGGTTACCTGGCTCCCGCGTGGAGGAGCCAATACCCAAGAGCCTGCCCGGCGAAACATCTGCGCGAAATAAGACTCCGCGTGGCGGGTCCGGCACCGGGGGTGGGGGACTGAATTAGCATCGCGACTGGAAACCGTCGGGTGGCGGAGCGGCGGACCGGCGGATCGGCGGATCGGCGGAGCAGCGAGGGGCTGATGTGACCTACAGGAGCGAGAAGGTCAAGACGCTGCTCCTCATCGAGGACGACCGGGGAGATGCCCTGCTCGTGCGCTCCCTCCTCGAGGATGTCGACGAGGCCGACCGCCTCGTATGGGTCGCCGACCTCGAGTCCGGCCTCGCCAGCCTTGCCGCAGGTCCGGACTGCGTGCTGCTCGATCTGGGCCTGCCCGACGCCAAGGCCGCCGAGGCGCTCGAGAAGGTGATCGAGCTCGCCCCGGACGCTGCCGTGGTGGTGTTCACCGGGCTTGACGACGAGGCACGTGGCCTCGACGCGATCGCCGCCGGAGCGCAGGACTACGTCATAAAGGGCAGCACTGATGGACCGATGCTGTCGAGAGCGATCCGATACGCGATCGAGCGCAAGCGGGCCGTCAACACCGCCCGGCGCCTGCGCGAAGCGGAGCTGCGCGCCCAGGAGAACCTCCGCATCGAGCGCGGCCTTCTGCCGAGGCCGCTGCTTCGCACCGAGACCGTGCGATGCATGACGCTCTACCGGCCGGGCGGGGATCAGGCTCTGCTCGGGGGCGACTTCTTCGACGTGGTCGAGCTCGACGACGGCACCATCCGGGCGATGATCGGCGACGTTGCCGGTCACGGCCCCGACGAGGCCGCCCTCGGGGTGCGCCTCAGGGTCGCCTGGCGGACGCTCGTCCTCGCCGGAGTGAACCTGGCGCACACATTCACGACCCTGCAGGACCTGCTCGTCTCCGAACGGCCGACGGCCGAGATATTCGTCACCGTCTGCGAGGTGGCGGTGGCCCCGGACCGCCGTACGGCGGAGATGTGCCTGGCCGGGCACCCTGCTCCGGTCGTCGTCAGCGGTGGCCGCGTCATGACGCCTCCGGCGCCAACCGGACCGCCGCTCGGGGTCGTCGATGACGCAACGTGGGCGACCGCGACGCTCGACCTAGAGGCGAGCTGGACGCTTTTGCTGTACACCGACGGTCTCGTGGAGAACGTCAGCCCGGACATGCCCGAGCGTCGCCGCCTCGGCACCGAGGGGCTCTTCGAGGTCGTGAGGGAGTCGGTCGGCCGGGGCGACACTATCCAGCGGATCGTCCAGGAGACGCTGCTGGCGCTCCAAGAGGCTCGCCCAGGAGCGCTCACCGACGACGTGGCCATCGTCGCCATCTCCCCGCTCGCACCCAGTTGACGGGTGCTCCCACGGCTGGAACCGCCATGACCACCTCGAGGCCGATCGGCGACTGGTCCCTTCGAAAGCGCCTCGCCGTGCTCTTCGCTCTCGTCGGCGCTGCCCTGGCGGCGAGCGTCGCCCTTGCCGCCTTTGCGGTGGTGCACCTGCACGACACGCTTTTGACCCAGATCGACCGCATCGATCCCGCCCAGGTAGCCGCCGAGGAGCTCCTCGCCGGGCTGATCAGCCAGGAAAGCGGCGACCGGGGCTACATAATCACCCGGGACCGCAGCTTCCTCGTGCCCTACACCCAGGGCCAGGAGGAGGAGGGGGCGGCCTGGAACGACCTGCAACGCCTGCTCGTGGGGGAGCCGCGGCTCGTGTCGGACCTCGACTCGGTGCTTGCAGCCGCCCGGCAGTGGCAGACGCGCACGGCGCTGCCGACGATCATCGAGACAGAGGCAGGGAGCAGCCTCGCCAGCTCGCCGGCGACCCTCGCTGCCGGGAGGCGTCAATTCGCCGTGCTGCGGGCTCGTTTCGACCGGCTAGCCGCCGGGCTGAGCGCCCGCCACGGTGCGGCTGACACTGCCGTGAACAGGGCCGACCTCATCCTCATGGTCTTCCTCGCCCTCGCCCTCGTCTTGCTGCTCGGCGCCGTCGAGCTCACCCTTGTGGCATTGCGGCGCTGGGTGACGTCGCCGATCCGGGAGCTGGCCGACCAGGCGCGCAGCGTCTCGGGGGGCGACACCGACCATGCTCTCGCGGTCGCCGGGCCGCCCGAGATACGCCGGCTCGGCAGCGACGTGGAGTCGATGCGAAGGCGGATCGTCTCCGACGTCGCCGCAGTCGAGTCGGCCCGCAGGCTTCTCGGCGCCCAGGCTGCGCGGCTCGAGCGATCCAACGTCGACCTCGAGCAATTCGCCTCCGTGGCCTCGCACGACCTCCAGGAGCCTCTCCGGAAGATGTCCGGGTTCAGCGAGCTCCTCCTTCGCCGCTACGAGGACGAGCTCGACGAGCGCGGGCGGGAGTACCTCCTCTTCGTCGCCGACGGTGCACGCCGCATGCGGGTGATGATCGACGGCATCCTCGAGCTTGCCCGGGTCGGAAGCGGCGGCGCCTTTGAAGAGGTGGACTGCATCGAGGTGGCTCACGAGGCGCTTTCGAACCTGTCGGCCGAGGTCGCAGAGACGGGAGCTGTCGTCGAGCTCGGGGAGCTTCCCGTCGTCAGCGGCGACCGCGCTCTCCTGGTGGCGTTGTTCCAGAACCTCATCGGCAACTCGCTTAGGTTCCGCAGCGCCCGGCCCCTTCGAGTGGTGGTCGGGGTGGTGCAAGGGCCGGGAGAGTGGCGCTTTGTCGTGCGCGACAACGGCATCGGCATCGAGCCAGAGCACTCCGAACAGATATTCGAGATGTTCCAGCGCCTCCAGTCCCGGGAGCGCTACGGGGGCACCGGCATCGGGCTGGCGATCTGCCGGCGGATCGTCGAGCACCACGGCGGCAAGATCTGGCTCGACACGCCCGCCGGGCCGGGCGCCGCCATAGGGTTCACGCTCTCACGGAGACTTGGTTGGCGCAGTCGGGCGGTCTCGTGAGCCTGGCGGTCCGCTGCTCAGCTGCTCTCGCGCTGGTACGCCTCGTGCAGCCTGCCGAGGCAGCGCGAGAGCAGCCTCGAGACGTGCATCTGGCTGATTCCGAGCTCGGCGGCGATCTCTGACTGGGTGAGGTCGTCGGCGAAGCGCAGCTTCAAAAGGAGGCGCTCGCGCGGGCTCAGCCTCTTCAGATAGGGCTCGAGCATCATCCGCCGCTCCGAGTTCTCGAGCTCCGTGTCGAGCTCGCCAAGCCGCCCTGCGAGCGGCTCGTCGTCCTCTCCGGGGGCGTCGAGCGACGATGCCCTGTAGGCCTGGCCCGCCTCGAGAGCCTCGAGGACCTCCTCCTCCGAGGAGCCGGTTGCCTTGGACAGCTCCTGCACGGTTGGGGAACGGCCCAGGCTCTGGGACAGGTCACCGATCGCCTGTCCGAGGTGCAGGTAGAGCTCCTGCACCCTGCGAGGCGCCCGCACGGACCAGCCGCGGTCGCGGAAGTGCCGCTTCAGCTCGCCGATGATGGTCGTCGTGGCGTAGCTACCGAACTCGACACCGCGCTCGGGCTCGAAGCGGTCGACCGCCTTGATGAGAGCAAGGGAGCTCACCTGGAAGAGATCGTCAAAGGGCTCGCCCCGGTTCGAGAAGTGACGGGCGAGGCGTTCGGCGAGGTAGAGATGGGCCTCGACCAGCTCGTCGCGGATCTCGGCGTCCCCGGTGGCGGCGAACGTCACGAAGCGCTCACGCAGCATGACGAGCCGCTCCTCGTCGTTATCGGGCACCTCTAGGGGACGCTCCGCTCCTTACGGAGCCACCCGGTACGCGTCGAGGCGTCCCGCTTGGAGCCGTGAGCGTCCACCAAGGCGTCGAGGATGCGCTCGGAGAGCTCGGTAGAGCTCGGAGCCGCCGTCTCGGACGGCGCCGATCCGTCAAGGGTTATATGGCCTCTGACCTCGATCGACGTCGGGTCGAGAGAGTAGATGAGCTCGAGGCGGTGAACGGGGCCCGGCTCGATGAGTGTGAGGCAGAGCTCGTCGATGGCAAGGCGCAGATCGGCGATCTCGTCGTAGGTGAAGTGCCAGCGCGAGGCGATGGCGGCCCCCGTCGTCCTCGCCAGGGCGAGCCATTCGGCGCTCGCCGGAAGCCCGAGAGCGATCTCCTCGCTCCCGCCGGCACCGTCGGAGCTCATGCCGCACCCGCCGACAGCGCGGCCGGCACCGTCTCGAAGATCGGAAAGACCTCCACGAGCCCGGTGATCTCGAGCACCTTGGACACGCTGCGACCGGTGACCACGAGGCGCAGGTCGCCTCCGGCCGCGCGGAAGCGCTTAAGGCCGCTCACGAGCACGCCGAGCGCAGTCGAGTCGAGGAAGGTGACCTCGCTCAGATCCACCACGACCGTGCTGTGCCCGTCGTGGGCCGTGCGCAGCAGGCGGTCGCGCAGCTCCGGGGCGGTCGACACGTCGATCTCGCCGCGCACCACGAGCACGGGGACAGGAGAGTCCCCGAGCTCCTCGATGGCGAACACCTCTTCCATGTAGTGCCTCCTCTTACGCCCGTTCGGTTGCCTCTAGCCTCGGCCTTGTTCGCCGGCGGTTTCACCACGGCGACGCGCCCCGCAAGGACAGGATCCTCGACCGATCAGCATAGGACCCCGCCGTGCCTGCTGGCCGCCTCAAGCAGCCGCAGGTGCGATGCTTCTCCGATGCCCTGGGCCGTATGTGTCATCGGCCTCCTCATCGTCGTGGCCACCTGGACGGCGATGATGGCGACCTTCGTGCTCCCGCGGGGCCGCTCGGCACCCCAGCTGGTGGCGTTCGCCGTCACGCGGTTGGTGCGAGGGGCGTTCCTAGGCTGCTCGAAGCTGTTCGGCGACTTTCGCCGCAAGGACGCGGTCCTGGCCTTGATCGGGCCGACGGCGCTGCTCGCACAGCTCGTCGCCTTCCTCGGGCTCTTCGTGGTCGGGTACGCCCTCGCAATGGCGCCCTGGGCGTCGAGCCTCCAAGACGCATTCAGGGACTCGGGCTCGTCTGTGTTCGTCGTCGGCGTGGCGGGGGCCACCGTCAGCTCGAACGCCGCTCTGGCGGTGCTGGCGGCGGCTACCGGTGCCATCGCCATCGCTCTGCAGATCGGGTACCTGCCCGCCATCTACCAGGCATTCAACCGTCGCGAGTCCCTCGTCACTCTGATGGAGAGCCGGGCGGGCGTGCCGGCGTGGGGCCCGGAGCTGCTCGTGCGTCACCAGCTCGTCCATAGCATCGACGCCCTCCCCGAGCTCTACTCTTCGTGGGAGGACTGGTCCGCCGAGGTGGCCGAGAGCCACGTCAGCTACCCGGTCCTTCTCTACTTCCGCTCGCCCGAGCCGTGGTACTCGTGGATTCTCGCCCTCCTCGCCGTCCTCGACGCGGCGGCAACACAGCTGTCGGTGTCGCCGGACACCGCGCCGACCCAGGCGCGAATGTGCCTTCGCATGGGGTTCACGGCGCTCAGGCGGATCGCCGTGGTCTCAGGGCTCTCCTACGATCCGGACCCGATGCCGGAGGCGACGATCGACATCAGCTTCGAGGAATTCGACTACGCCGTCTCCTTGCTTCGCGAGTGCGGCTTCCCAATGGAGCGGTCGGCCGAGGATGCCTGGCCCCACTTTCGCGGGTGGCGGGTCAACTACGAGGCCCTCGCGGTCAGAATCGCCGATCTCGTGGTGGCGCCAAGGGCTCCGTGGTCGGGCGCGCGGCGGCACCTCGGCGCCGAGACGACGATGCCCATGCGCCCTCCGCATCGAAGCCCCGGCGGGAGGGTCATCTACGAGTCCCGCTACCGTCCCCAGTCCTGAGCGGTCGCGGCCTGGGGGCGTCGTGGCGGGACGGCTTGCGGCGGGACGGCTTGCGGCGGGACGGCTTGCGGCCGGGAGGGTACTCTCGCCTGATGGCGGGTGACCTCGATCCGACCTTCGTCGCCCTGCCACTCGAGAAGACTGCCGCAGCCGCCCTTTCGGCGGCGACGGAGCTTGGCTGTGAGCACGTCGAGGCGCGAGTCGGGCGAATCCGCTCACAGGTGCTGCAGCTGCGAGACGGCTCGGTCGAGACGTCCCTCGACGATCTCGACCTCGGTCTCGGCGTGAGGGTGGTCCGGGACGGCTCGATCGGCTTCGCCGCCACGATCGAGCTCGGTCCGGACGCCGGCTCGGCAACCGCCGACGCGGCGGCCTCGATCGCCACAGCCGTGCTCCCGGCCCTGACGCGCAGGATCGAGCTCGCACCCGAGCCGGCCCACGGGTCGGTGTCGTGGACCTCTGGTCACGAGATCGACCCGACGAAGGTGAGCCTCGCCGAGAAGGTCGAGCTGCTCGCGGCCTGGAGCAGTCGCCTGCTGGCAAAGCCCGGCGTCGACCACGTGACGGCCACGCTCCTGGCCGTCGTCGAGGACAGCCATTTGTCCACCTCGGGCGGCACCGTCGCCGACCAGCGGCGGGTGCGGCTCCGTGCCGCCGTCGAGATCGTCTCGGTCGACCGCGAGACTGGCGAGTTCGAGACGATGAGGACCCTGACGCCCCCGGCGGCGAGAGGATACGAGCACTTGGCGGCCGTCGAGGCCGAGATCGAGGAGCTGGCCGAGCACCTGACCGAGAGGCGCCGGGCGCGCTCGGTCGAGCCCGGTCACTACGACCTCGTGATCGACCCGAGCAACCTATGGCTCACGATCCACGAGTCGATCGGGCACGCCACCGAGCTCGACCGGGCGATGGGCTACGAAGCCGCGATGGCCGGCACCTCCTTTGCGACCTTTGACCGCCTCGGCTCGCTTCGCTACGGCTCCGAGATAATGAACGTCACAGGCGACCGCACGGCCGAGCACGGGCTCGCGACGGTCGGCGTCGACGACGAGGGGGTAGAGGGCCAGGCTTTCGACCTCGTGCGCGCCGGCGTCCTCGTCGGCTACCAGCTCGACCGGCGTATCGCAGCCGAGCAGGGCTTCGAGCGCTCGAATGGATGCGCCTACGCAGCTTCGGCCATGTACACACCTCTCCAGCGCATGGCGAACGTGTCCTTGCTTGCCGCCGCAGGTGCCGGGCCGAGCACCGAGGATCTCATCTCGGCGGTCGAGCACGGGATCTACGTCGTGGGCGACAAGAGCTGGTCGATCGACATGCAACGGCACAACTTCCAGTTCACCGGCCAGCGCTTCTACGCCATCGAGCACGGTCGCCTCGCCGGCCAGCTGAAAGATGTCGCCTACCAGGCTACGACGACGGAATTCTGGGGTTCGATGGAGGCCGTCGGTGGAAGCTCCACCTACGTGCTTGGCGGTGCGTTGAACTGCGGGAAAGGACAACCGATGCAGTCGGCACCCGTCAGCCACGGGTGCCCCTCGGCGCTGTTTCGCCAGGTGAACGTGCTCAACACGAGAGCGGAGTCCGGTCGTTGAGCGGCCGAGCCAGATGAGCGATGCCGTTTCGATGACGGACGACTCGGCGCGGCCTGGTCACGAGGTGGCGCTCGCCGCTCTCTCGGTGGCAGGGGGCGGGCCCCGGAGTCCTGAGCGCCGGATCGCCGTCGTCGAGGACTCGCACGAGGCGGAGGTTCGCTTCGCCAACAACACGATTACGACCAACGGGCTGCGGCGTTCCCGCCAGGTAAGCGTGATCTCGCTCCGGGACAAGGCTGCCGGCACGGCCGCCGGGTCGGCTTCGGCGAGCGGCCCGGGCGGTGACGGGCTTCTCGAAACAATCGTCGAGCTGGCCCGGTCAGATGCCGACGGCGCCGCCGCCGCCACCGACGAGAGCCAGCTCATCGCGCCCGGTGACGAGGAGGCCGCCCAGCCGAGCGAACCCTTCGAGGACCCCGCCGCCGAGACCTCGCTTGGATCGCTGACAGAGCTGATTGGCAGGCTCGGCGAGGCACTCTCGCGCTCTGCGGGCGACGGTCGCGCTCTCGCCGGCTTCGTCCACCACGAGATCCGCACGACGTGGTTGGCGAGCTCCACGGGGATCGCGCTGCGCCACACCCAGCCGGCTGCCCGCGTGGAGCTGAATGCAAGGACGACCGACGGCACCGCCTCCAGCTGGGCGGGCGCAGCAGGCGAGGATCTGGCGACTATCGACCTCGACCGCCTCGAACAGCGCATCGCCGAGGGTCTCTCCTGGTCGCACCGGCGCTTCGAGCTACCGGCCGGCCGGTACGAGACCGTGCTGCCCCCCGACGCCGTCGCGGATCTGGTCGTGATGCTGGACGCGGCGCTTTCGGGACGGGCGGCGGCCGACGGCCGGAGCGTGTTCTCGGCGCCCGGCGGCGGCACCCGAGTGGGCGAGCGCCTCATGGAGCTCGATTTCTCGCTTCGCGGAGACCCGCGCAAGATGGGCGTCGGCTGCCCGCCCTTCCTCGCCGCGCCGGCGTCGGGTCGTGACGTCTCGCTTTTCGACAACGGGATCCGGATCGAAGAGACGAGCTGGATCGAGGCGGGCAGCTTGAGGCGCCTCGTGAATCACCGCGCCGGCGCCCGCGATTCGGGGGTGGAGCCGGCGCCTGCCGTCGACAACGTGATCCTCGAGCTGCCCGGCGCCGGCGGCGCCCTCGAGGATCTCGTAGGGAGGGTCGAGCGGGGGCTGCTGCTGACCTGCCTGTGGTACATCAGGGAGGTGGATCCGGCGACGCTGTTGCTCACCGGGCTCACCCGTGACGGCGTCTACCTCGTGGAGGGCGGCGAGGTGGTCGGGGCTGTCAACAACTTCCGCTTCAACGAGAGCCCCCTCGACGTGCTGTCGCGGGCGATCGAGGCATCCGCCTCCGAGCGTGCGCTGTCACGCGAGTGGGGCGAGTGGCAGCCAAGGACTGTGATGCCGGCGCTTCGAGTCGCGGAGTTCAACATGAGCTCCGTCTCTCCCGCAACCTGAATGCCCGACGTCCCGCGCGTTCCGACGGGGGAGAGCCCGCCGAGGCGCGCCGGGGGCCGGGTACGGGCAGTGCGCTGCGGACCATGACGCGATGGGTGCCCTCGAGGTGAGCCCGTCCGGGCCGCTCGAGGTGGTTCCTTCCGGACCGCTCGCGGGATCGCTCGCGGCCCCGCCGAGCAAGAGCATGACCAACCGGCTGCTCGCGATAGCCGCGCTTGCCTCGGGCACGACCGGGATCGTCGGCCCGCTCGTCTCCGACGATACGGAGGCGATGAGCGGGGGGATCGCCGCCATCGGCTGTCCCGTGGACCGAGGCGACGGTGCCGGCGTCTGGTCGGTCGCAGGCGCCGACGGGCGCCCGAGGGTCCCCGGGGGCCATCAGGTCCTAGACGCCCGGCAGTCGGGCACGACGTTGCGCTTCATGGCGGCGCTGGCGGCGCTGGCCGAAGGGACCGTCGTGCTCGACGGCGCTCCGGGCTTGCGCCGCAGGCCCATCGAGCCGCTGCTACACGCCCTCGAGGCGCTCGGCGCCTTCGTGGAGAGCGACGGTGGCCGTCCGCCGGTGACGGTCATCTCCGCCGGGCTCGCCGGGGGAGAGGCGCAGGTGGATGCCGCACAGAGCTCCCAATTCGCCACAGCACTGCTCCTCGTTGCCCCCTATGCCAACAGCGACGTGACACTGGAGGTCCACAACCTCGGCGCCGGCGGTTACGTCGATCTCACGATCGAGGCGATGACCCGCTTCGGCGCCTCGGTCGAGCACCGGGGCGACGGGCGCATCCGCGTGCGGGCAGGCGATGGCTACCGCGGCAGGCGGGAACCGGTCGGCTACGACGCCTCGGCGGCGGCGCACCTCTGGGCGCTTGCGGCTGCCACCGGCGGCGAGGTGGCGGTTGACAACGCCGAGGAGAGCCTCCAGCCCGACGCTCGCATCCTCGACCACCTGGCGGCCATGGGCGCCGTTGTCCGCCGCGGTGGTCCGGGAATGGGCGGCGCCGGCGGGGGCGTGAGCGTGAGGGGACCCTCGGTGCTCTCTCCGATCGAGGCCGATCTTTCGGAGATGCCCGACCAGCTGCCCACTCTGGCCGTGCTCGCCGCCCTCGCTCCGGGCCTTTCCAGGCTGTCGGGGCTCGGCGTCGCCCGCGGGCACGAGACGGACCGGCTCTACGTCGTGGCCCTCGAGCTCTCGCGCCTCGGCGTTGACGTCGAGACGGGCGCAGACTGGATCGAGATCTCCGGCGGCAGGTCGCTCTCAGGAGCTGTGGTGGAGACCCACGGCGATCATCGCATGGCAATGGCTTTCGCGGCCCTTGGCGCAGCGGCTCCCGGCGTCACAATCGGTGATCCCGCCTGCGTGGCAAAGACCTATCCCGGCTTCTTCGACGACGCGGTCTCACTCGGCCTCCGACTTCGCCCGTCGAGCTGAGGGAGAGAGAGCACCAGACCGAACCTAGAGCTGCGAGAGCCACTCCTGTACCACGCGGGTGACGAGGCGCGAAGTGTCCGCGAGGGACTCCTTCTCACCGAACCGGTCGCTCAGGGAGACGACCTCCATAGACGTCGCCGCCGCTGCCGCCCTCCGCCCGACGGCGCTCACGCGGCCGGCTACGCAGAGCGCCGGGAGCCCGCGCCGGCTGGCCCGGCGGGCCACCCCGCCGGCGACCTTTCCCGAGA
>JBOGHY010000032.1:0-7736 GCA_050742375.1 Acidimicrobiales bacterium
GAGACCGTAGAAGGCAGAAAGGACGAGCGCCCTTCGCTGGGAGAGCGGTAGCCCGGTGAGAGCGCTCTTGACGCTCTGGGTGAGGTCGCGGCGCTCGGCGACCTCTGCGGGATCGGATCCCGAGCCCGCGAGACCGGGAGAAGGAGAGCTCTCCAACGAGAGCGCAACGAAGTCGTGCGGGTCGAGCGGCATGCTGCGTCGGATGCGGATGGCGTCGATCGCCAGGTTTCGCGTGATCGTCAGCACCCAGGTCGCCACGGACGCCCGGCGGGCGTCGTAGACGGCCGAGTGCCTCCACACTCGCATGAGCGCCTCTTGGGCTACGTCCTCGGCGGCAGCCGAGTCCTGCAGGATCGACATGGCTAGGCCGTAGACGCGCCGCTGGTACCGGCGTACGAAGGCCACGCCGGCCGTCTCGTCTCCGATCGCCATCGCTCCGAGCAGGCTCTCGTCGGAGCGGGAGTCGCCAGGATGGGCGTTTGACGCCACGTCAGCTATACGCACGACCAGCGCGACGGGATTGTCCGTGCCACCAGTCTCGCGCCCGCCTCGCGGGCTCTATATTCCGCTCGATGTCCGAAGCGTCGCGCGCCGACCGCCTCGAGCGCCTCACGAACCTTGTGCTCGTGCTGCTCGACACTTCGCGGCCTCTCAGCCTTCGTGAGCTCGCCGCCGAGGTGGCGGGGTACCCGCCGGCCGGAGGCGAGGCGGCGCGCCAGGCCTTCGAGCGCGACAAGCAGGCGCTAAGGGCACTCGGCATCCCCCTCAGGGTGGAGACGATCGGAGGACCCGACCAGGTCGGCTACTTCATCAAGCCTGACGAGTACTACCTGCCCGAGCTCGGCATCGACCCAGAGGAGGCGACGGCGCTGGCCTTTGCCGTGGCGTCGGTGCGTCTTGGCACGGCGGCCGGATGGAGCGCCCTCGCCAAGCTCGGCGGGCCAGTGAGCGAGGCCGCGATCGACCGTGCCGGGCTTGGCAGCTCTCCAGGCGGACCGGCCCTCGCGCCGGTCGCCGTGCTGCCGTCGCCAAGCCTGCTCGCCCCCATGCACGACGCCATCCGGCGCAGGGCCGTCGTCTCCTTCACCTACCGTGCCAGACGCCGCCGCGTCGAGCCCTACGTGCTCCGTTTCCGGGGCGGGGCTTGGTACCTCGTCGGCAGAGAGCTCTCGGCATCCGGCGGTCCGGCGGTGCGCACCTTCAGGGTCGACCGGATGCGAGGCGGGCTCAACGCCGGAGCCGGAAGCGAGTTCGAGCCGCCCGAGGAGTCTGCCATCGAGGAGATCCGCCTTCTCCCCTGGAGCGCGCCGGGCGAGGGCGCCGACGCTCCCGTCGCCGCGATCACCGTCGACGCACGGCTGTCCCGCTCCGTCGCCGCCCAGCTGCCGAACGACGCTGTCCGGTCCTTCGATGCGGCGGGAGCGTTGCAGCTGAGGCTGCCGGTGAGTGACGAGGGGGCTTTCGTCTCTTTTGTCGCAGGGCTCGGCGACACCGCTGTCGTCGAGGGGCCCGAGTCGCTGCGGGCGGCGGTGATCGAGCGGTTGCAGGCGATGGCCGAAGGACCTCCGCCGGGACCTGTGACGGCGCCCGCCCCGGTGCCGGTCGAGACGGCCGCGCCGCAGAGTCAGGCCAGGGCCCCGGCACGGGAGGGCCCGGGCGGGCTCGTGGCCGGCGAGCGGCTACGGCGGCTCCTGGCCATCCTCGTCCACCTCGCCCGGGTGGGCGACGCCCCGATCGCCGAGCTCGCTTTGCGCTTCTCGATCTCCGAGGACGAGCTCGTGCACGACCTCGAGCTCGCCGCTTGCTGCGGCGTTCCCCCTTACACGCCCGACGAGCTGATCTCGCTGTTCGTCGACGGGGACCGGGTCGTGGCCGACGGGCTGCGCGAGCTTTCCCGCCCGGGGCGGCTCACGGCCGAGGAGGGCTTCGTGCTGGCCGCAGCCGCTCGGGGCCTTCTCTCGGTGCCGGGCGCCTCGGGCGAGGGCGGAGAAGCGCTCGCCTCGGCCTTGTCGAAGCTCGAGTCGGCCCTCGGGCACGCCCCCCTGTCGCTCGACATCTCCGAGCCTGAGCACCTCGAGGCGCTGCGGGCGGCGGCCGAGGCATCAGAGCGCGTCGAGATCGTGTACTTCTCGAGCGCTGCCGGGGCTCCGTCGAGGCGGACCGTCGACCCCTATCAGGTCGTCCTGCGGGAGGGACGCTGGTACCTCGACGGTTGGTCCGCGGAGGCGAAGGGCCTTCGGCGGTTCCAGGTCGATCGCGTGCAGGGCGTGAGCGGCACCGGAGAGGCTTTCGAAGTGCCGGCAGACACGGCTGGCGAGATCGCCGCCCGGCTCTCCGGGCCGCTCTCGGGCCCGGACGCGTTCATCGGCGGGCCAGAGTCGGTCGACGCCGTGATCGCCGTGCCGCCCGAGGTCGCCTTCGGACTGGAGCAGGCGGCATTCTCGCCGCTCGAAGCGCTGCCCGACGGCCGGCTGGCGGCCCACGTAATGGTGGCCGACGCCGAGGGATGGCTCGGTCGCCTCCTCCTCCGCCTTGGGCCGGGGGCCGAGGTGCTGGAGCCGCCGCAGCTTCGGGGTGCCGGAGCCGGCGCTGCGAGACGTGCTTTGGAACGATATGAGATAGCATGAGAGCTGTATGCTGTCGGTGGCCAAGATCGGAGCCGGCCAGGCGGAGTACTACCTGGCCACAGTGCTGTCGGAGGAAGGAGCGGCCCGGGGCTCGCTGATCGAGCCGGACGGCTACTGGATGGGGTCGGCCTGCGGCCGGCTGGGCCTGTCGGGCGCGGCCGAGCCGCGAGCCGTGCGCCGCCTGCTCGGCGGGCGCGACCCGACGGGCGGAGAGCACCTTCTAGACGGCGCGGTTCGGGCCCGGCGCTTCGTTGCCGCCTACGACTGCACCTTCTCGGTGCCCAAGTCGGTGAGCATCCTCGAGGCGCTCGGCGATCCCGCGCACGGCACCGAGGTGCGCGCCGCCCATGCCCGCTCGGTGGAGGCCGCCGTCGGCTACCTCGAGCAGTCGAGCGCACGCTTGCGCCGCAGCAGCCCCGACGGCAGGAGGTCGCTCGAAGCCGACGGCGTCGTAGCGGCGGCCTTCGTGCACCGATCCAGCCGTGCACCGGACCCGCACCTGCACACTCACGTGCTCATAGCAAACCTTGCGGTCGACCCAGCCGGGAGGTGGCAGTCGCTCGACGCCCGCCGCCTCTACACCGAGCTCCAGACCGCCTCCCACCTGTGCGAGGCGCACCTGCGGGCGCAGCTGTCGAGCTCGCTCGGCGTGGCTTGGGGGGAGATGCGGGGGGCCTACGCCGACCTTCTCGGCATCGGCGAGGAGGCGGTGAGGGCCTACTCGAGGCGGTCGAAGGCGATCGTCCAGCTCCTCGCAGACGCCGGCCTCGACCGAGGAGATCCGAGGGCCGCCGATCTGGTGCGCGCCGCGCGGCCCCCGAAGGACGTCGGCGTCGCCCACGAGGAGCTCGTGGACGCCTGGCGGGAGCGGTCCTGGCGCCTCGGCATCTCGGCAGGCGCCCTCTCCGACGTCGGCGGGCGCCGGGGGGCCAACGAGCCGCCGGCGGTCGCCCGAGACTGGCAGGAGAAGACTCTCGCCGAGGTCTCCTCGATGTCGAAGGAGCGCAGCTTCGGGCGCCGGCATCTGCTGCGAGCCCGCTGCCGGACGGCAGGCGACGGGAGGTGCGCCGAGGACGTCGTGCGCGACGTCGACGAGCTGCTCTCTTCGGGCCGCGTCGTCGCCCGGGGTGGTGCGGTGAGCTTTCTGCCAGCTGCCGGCGGGCGCGGCTACATGCCCGTCGGAGAGATCGAGCCCCGTTTCGTCACCCACGAGAGCCTCGCCGCCGAGGAGCGCATCCTGGCGGCGGTGGCGGCAGCCCCCGAGGCCGTCACGGTCGTCGCCTACGAGCAAGGAGGGCGGCTTGGCGCCCTCGATGCGCTCTTTGAGCTCGCTCACCCGTGCCCGCCCGCCTCCGGGGCGGCCGCGGCTGCAACCGCGTCGGCGCTCGCCCCGGGCCGCAACGCAGCGCTCGTGTTCGAGGGGCTCACCGGCATCGAGACGTTCCCGTCTCCTGCGATGCTGGCGGGGTCGCCCAACGCTGGCGTGCTCATCGTCGCCGACGCTCATCGACTCTCGACGCCCGAGCTCGAGGCCGTGGCAGGCAACGCACGTCTGGGCTGGCGCGAGGTCGTGCTCCTTCTGCCGCGGCCGGCGCTCGATCGGGACGAGCTCCTCGGACGGGTGGCCAACGCCGCCACGATCCAGCTGGTCGGCGCCCCCGCCGTCCAGGTGTACGAGCGCGGCGGGGTGGACCTCACCCGAGCTTCTGGCGAAGAGCTCGAGCTCGGTGGCGTCTCGGTCCTCGCGACGTCATCGCCGGGCATGGCGCGCCGGGCGGCCCTCGAGCGGGCGGCACAGACCGGAGCCACGCTCGTCGCCGGCGACGAGACGGTCGTCGCAGCCCTCCGTCGGACGTCGCCGCTCCAAGCCGCCGGCGAGGTAAGAGTCGTCACTCCGGGCGAGCTCCGCAGGGCGCTCCGCCGGGCACCTGGTGACGCCGCCGTCGTGAAGCCACGCTCCGTCGTCGTTCTCGGCGGAGCGGCTGAGCTGCGGCTCGGAGCCGAAGCTCTCGACCGTGTCGAGCGCTGCCACGTGCTCGTCGCTCCGGGAGCCCGAATGTCGGTCGCGGCGGACCGGGCGCGCATTGCCGAAGCGGTTCAACCCGCCTACATGAGAAGCGAGCTCGGGCCCCGGCGTCTGGATCCAATCGAGCGCGCCGCCTGGCGCTCGGGTGCGGAGCTCGTGGAGGCCTTCAGGAACGAGTTCGGCGTGGAGAACAGTCGGCACGCCTTCGGCACGCCGGGACAGCAGAGGTCCGCTCCGGCTCCTCGCCGCATCGCCGCCGAAACCGTGCACCTCGGGTTGTCAGATGTCGCCGCGACGCTCGACCGATCTTGCCGTCGCGGCAGGGGACTCGGTCTCGACGGTCCAGGCGGACGGTGAGGCTCCCGTCTTCGCACGTGCCCGCCGTGCGCCTCACTACCCCTACTCCCATCCACTCCCTGCTCCCCGTCGAGGCATGTTCTCCGAGATTATGCACACTACGTGTGGGTAAGTTGGAAGCACATGTCCAGTGGCCGCTCGGGCCGAAAGCCGACGGGGGGTGCCGGGGTGCCGGGGGTGACGGGTCCCCGTCGAGGCATGTTCTCCGAGATTATGCGCACTATGTGTGCACAAGCCCAGTGCCCGCTCGGGCCGAAGCCGACGGGGGGGTGACGGGGTCGAACCGGCCAGCTCAGCGCCCTCATCTCGACCGCGGGCTCCTGGCCCGGCCGGCCGGATGCCTCCCGACGCCGGTGTCGGGGCCCGCTCGTTGCCACATGGCGGTCCTTCCTCGCTCCACCGCGGCGTTCATCTCTCTCGACTCATACCAGGGCACGAGGTCGACGACGTAGGGCCGAGCGCCCTCCATCAAGACGGCACGGCCGGGGATCCCCCGGGCCAGCGCGTCGACGGGCAGCCTCGCCTCCTTGCGCGGGGAGTCGGTGTGGCTCGACTGCGCGGCGCCCGTCAGGGCGGCTGCGACGGAGCTGATCGAGGAGACGGAGCGGACGTGGACGTCGACGTCTCCGCACAGCCGCGAGAGCGACTCGAGGGTGCGGGTGTCGCCGATGCCGGGGAGCAGGATCTTCGAGCCGAACATGGTGAGGAAGCCGTCCGCCTCACGGCCCCAACGGTCGCCCTGAGAGAGGTCTTGCAGGCATGCGAGCGTGACGACGCCCTGGCTGCCTCCTTCGGCCACGAGGCTCGGGAGATCGTGCAGAGGGGCGATGTGGGCGAGCTCGTCGAGGGCGAACAGCATGGGGAGCCCTGCTCCGGCCGGGGCGCGGGCCGCCAGCGCCTCGGGCTGCTCGGTCCGATATCCGAAAGCCGCCGCTGATCTCGCGTAGGCGCTGCTGCGGAGATCACGAAGGAGGCCCACCACGAGCGGGGCCACCACCCGCTGGTGGTCGCTTGAGGCGCAGACGTAGATCGTGTGAGGTCCCTCGACGAAGTCACCTCCCGGGGGCCGCAGCTCGGCACTGGCCAGGGCTGGCTCCGACCGGTACCCGGCGATCACGCCCGAGGCCGTCGACCAGATGCCGCTCTGCTCGCGGGAGTCGGTGGCGATCAGGCCGTTCAACAGGTCGAGGGCGCGATCGGCCGATTCGCGGGCGAGGGGGAGCCGCAGCGCGGCCCCCTCCCGGCGCTCGATCAACGACACGACTCGTCGCAGCGGCATCTCGTCAAGCGCTCCAGCGTGGAAGGCGGCTGCCAGCAATGCCTGAGCACGTTCGGTCCAGTGCGCCGCCTCGGTGCCTTCCGTCTTCGGGCGAGCGGCTTGCACCATCGAGTCGGCGACGAGCAGGGCGCCGCGCCATGTGCGCGCCGCCGACAGAGGCGACCATCCGACGGCTTGGACCCCGCGGGGGATCTCCACGGTCCCGCTCGGGTCGAAGAGAAGGCAATCGCCCTGCCGGGCCCGGGCGGGGGCGGTGACGCGCATCACGTCGGGCTTCGTCGACGTCGCCACGACCGGCCCGCAAGCATGTAGGACCGCCGGGATGACGATGCCAGATGTCTTGCCGGAGCGGGGCGGGCCGAGCACCAGGACTCCATGCTCAGGGGCGGCGAAGATCGGGCCGCCGCTCCCCTGGCCGACGTAGCAGCCGTGACCCGCCGCCTCCGACGAGGCGAGGAGCAATGCCCCAGGATCTGCCGGCCCGGCCGTTCGGGTCCTCGGGTAGGTGCGACCGCCGACCGGCCCTGGGCCCGCGGTCGGGCGCTGGTGCTGACGCCGGCTCGGCGGCGGAGGTGCCGGAGGCGGCAGGGTCGGCGGCGGAGGCGGCAGGGTCGGCGGCGGAGGTGCCGGAAGGCGCGGAGGCGGCGGCTGACCCTCCGGCCGAAGCATGCCCCATCACGACACATGGCCTTACCGTTCCCGGCCGAGTTATGCACAAGGCCTGGTCAGGCGCCCTTCCGAAACTATTTCGGAAAGGAGGGTTGAAAGGAGCCGTAACGGGGTACGTAGCGCGCGTGCAAGCGTTCCGTCGCAACCGTGAGGGCCAGGGCAAGCGCCACTCCGTCTTCGAGGAGCCGGTGGCGCGGGGTCCTGCTGGCAGGCAGCCACCGCCGAGCCTGTACGGACCTGTTTCGCGGGTCTGGTTCCGGGCAAGCGAGGTCGACGACATCATCGATGACGCGGTCGACCGCACCCGGCCCCTCCGCGGCCGCAGGGAGCCCTAGCCCAGACCCTGCTTTCTGGTGTCGCGGCCCCGACGGCCCGGCACCGCCCGTCGCCACGCGCCGTGCGGGCTACCGCTCACGGCGAGACGGCGGGCGATCTCTCATCGGACCAGCTCATACGTCGCGCCTGTGCAGCAGCCATCCTCCAAGGACGAGAGCCGCCAAGGCATAGGCGCAGAGGATGCCGAAGCCCGCCCATGGCGAGAAGAGCGGGCCGCCCCCGAAGATGTTCGAGCCGAGCCTTGTCGACGCGATGTGCTCGGCGATGACGAGCGGCATGTAGCGCAGCAGGGCGTGCTGGATCGACTGCGGGAAGGCCTGGAGGATGAGGGGGAGCACGAGGAGGAGGCCGAGGAAGGTGGCGATCGATCCGGCCGTGTGGCGGATGATCGCCGCCAGCCCGAGCGCCAGAAGCCCTATGACGGCGAGCACGAGCCCTGCAC
>JBOGHY010000033.1:0-6872 GCA_050742375.1 Acidimicrobiales bacterium
CTGGGCGGAATGATCGCGACCCCGGACGAGTTGCATGAGCACGTCAGAAAGGGAGGTGGGCATGACCGAATCCGTCGACATCGTCGTCATCGGGATGGGACCAGGTGGGGAGGAGGTGGCGGGCCGATTGGCCGAGGCGGGCCTAGACGTCGTGGGTATCGAGTCCACCCTTCTCGGCGGCGAGTGCCCCTATTGGGGATGCGTTCCTTCGAAGATGATGATCCGGTCGGCGAACCTCCTCGTCGAGGCGCGCCGCATTCCGGGGATGGCCGGAGCGAGCACCGTCGTCTCTGACTGGGGTCCTGTTGCTCGACGGATCCGTGAAGAGGCCACCGACAACTGGGACGACCGCGTCGCGGTCGAGCGCTTCGAGAACAAGGGTGGCAGATTCGTCCGTGGTCTCGGCCGACTCGTCGGGCCGCGCACCGTTGTGGTCGATGACCAGCGCTTTGAGGCGAAGCGCGGTGTCGTCATTGCCACGGGCACCAAGAGTTGGACGCCGCCGATCGAGGGACTCGCCGAGCTCCCCTACTGGACCAACCGCGAGGCCATCGAAGTGACCGAGCTGCCAGGTTCGCTCGCGGTCATCGGCGGCGGGGCGATTGCCGCCGAGCTCGGGCAGGTCTTCGCGAGGTTCGGGGTCCGCGTCACCATTGTCGAGGTCGCGAAGCGTCTCCTCCCCGCGGAGGAGCCGGAGGCCGGTGCCCTCATCGAGGACGTCTTCGGCGGCGAGGGAATCGACGTCCGCACCGGTGCCGACGTGAGGACGGCGTCGTTCGACGGCACGTCGTTCGAGCTCGACCTCGGTGAAGGAGGGATCGTGCGAGCCGACCGCCTTCTCGTGGCCACCGGCCGCCGCCCGGATCTCTCCTCGTTGGGGATGGAGGCCATCGGACTCGACCCCGCCGCCCGGTTCCTTTCCACCGATGATCATCTGCGCGTAGCCCCCGGCGTCTGGGCAGTCGGCGACGTCACCGGAGTGGGCGTCTTCACCCATCTCGCCATGTACCAAGCCAACATCGCCATCGCCGACATCCTCGGACAGCCAACGCGCGGTGCCGACTACCGCGCCCTTCCCCGGGTCACCTTCACCGATCCCGAGATCGGCGCCGTCGGTCTGAGCGAAGAGGCGGCACGCTCCCAAGGTCTCGCGGTCCGGGTCGGGAGGACGCAGATCCCGAGCTCTGCACGGGGATGGATCCACAAGGCCGGCAACGAAGGGCTGATCAAGCTCGTCGAAGATGCCGAGCGCGGCGTCTTGATCGGCGCCCTGTCGGCCGGGCCGAACGGCGGCGAGGTGCTCGGGCTCCTCGCCCTGGCCATCCACGCCCAGGTGCCGACGAGCACCTTGCGGACCATGATCTACGCCTATCCGACGTTCCATCGGGCGGTCGAGGCGGCCCTCGTCGATTTGGAGAATTGATCCTACAGACGTCCGTCTGGCGCCGGGGCCGGGGCAGGACGCGTCCGACTTGGCAGGCTGGAGCGGCGCCTCCGGTGGGCGTTGGTGTCAGAAAAGGCTCAGCGGCCAATCTCGTCTATCTGCGCGGGCGTTGCCGTAGTCGTCGAGACGGTCCAAGTCGTCGAGGAGGCGCAGGCTGATGACGTCGTAGATCGGCTTCTCTTTGAGGTTGGTGCCCGTGACTGCGCTCAGGGCTCGCCCGCCGGAACTGTTCGGGGCGGGCTTGTCGGTCGTGAGGAGCACGTAGCGAGCTCCGCTGCGGGTGTGATGGACGACCGTGGCCCTGCCGAGCGCCTTCCAGAGCGCGTCCGTGCGCTTAAGGCCGGCCCCTGTGGATGTGAAAGCGCCGGACAGGTCGAACAGCCATTCCCCACCGTCCTGGTCGTTGGCGAGGAAGCTCACCTCCACGCCGGCATCGAGGCGCCTGTTCTCCCCGAGGATGATGAACCCGGCCGCCTCGAGCGCCCACTTGGCCAGCTCCCTCGCCCGGCGTCCCTCTCGCAGGCTCCGCGCTAGGAAGTGCTCCCCGGGATCGTCCGGCTCGGTTACGGCGGGAAGGACCGGACGACCGAGGCAGCCCTCCCGCTCGACCGCCTGCTCGAGCCGTTGAGTTTCGTCGGCAACGCGGGCGAGGGAGGCGGTCACGTAACCCGGGTCGGTGTCGTAGCCGACGAAGTGCCGCCCGGTCCGCAGCGCTGCCACCGCTGTCGTGCCCGAGCCCATGAAAGGGTCGAGCACCAGGTCGCCCCGGTAGGTGTAGAGGTCGATGAGCCGCTGAGGAAGCTCGACGGGGAACGGCGCCGGATGGCCCACCCGGGTGGCGCTCTCGGGGCGCTGGTCCCACACGTCGACGGTGGCTTCGAGGAACTCGTCGCGGAAGAGGGTGGCTTCGGACGGGTAGCCCGCAAGGGCGCGTCGCGCCGGGGGGATAGCCCGGTCGAAGCGGCCCTTGGAGGCGACGATCACGCGCTCGGTCAGGTCGCGCAAGACCGGGTCTCCGGGCCTCTGGTAGGTGCCCCAGGCGCAGCTGCCGGCGGCTCCCTTCGCCTTCTGCCAGATGATCTCCCCGCGAAGGAGGAGCCCGAGCTCGTCCTCGAGGATGCGGATCACGTCGGCGGAGAGGCTGCGGTAGGGCTTGCGTCCCAGGTTGGCGATATTGACGGCCATACGCCCGCCAGGCTCGAGGGCGTCGATGCACGCGCCGAGCACGCCGGTGAGCATGGCCAGGTAGTCGCCATAGCTGGCCGGGACATGTCCCTCCCCGATGGCGGCTTCGTACTCCTTGCCCGAGTAGTACGGAGGTGACGTCACGACGAGGGCGACCGAGCGCGGGGAGACGGTGCCGCGCTGGTCGCGGATGTCGCCGAGGAAGATGCGGTCCAGTCCGCGGCGATCAGCCGGAGGACAGACGTCCTCGTCGGTGCTGATGGCGGGGGCTCTGAAGCGCCGGTAGAAGGCGCTGGCGTCGTGGTTCTCGCGCCGGCCGACGCCGAAGGCGGACGTCGTCGTGCCACGGCGGTCGCGCTGGCTTGTCCCAGCAGGGCTCACGAGGCGACCATACCTGGGACCCGTAACGATCTGAGGGACCTCGTGCACGGGCAAGGGAGAGTCGTCGAGCATGATGGAGGCCGGGCGGTCCACAATGATGGCAAGTGCCAGGCGACTGAGGGGGGTTTCGACATGTACAAGTCGGTGCTGACGGGGACGGACGGCTCCGAGACGGCGCAAGCAGCAGTAGAGGCAGCCCTCGAGCTTGCCGAGCGGTTCGGCTCCGTCGTCCACGTCGTGAACGTCGTCCGCCCCCTTCCGGCCGGGGCTGAAGTCACGGTGGTCTACCCGGCCGGTCTCGAAGACGCGGCCGCCGTCCTCGCCGAGGAGGTGGCGGGAAGAGCCGCCGAACGGGGCCTCGAGGCGCACACGTGCGTCCTCATGGGCGACCCGGTCGAGCGGATCACCGCCTATGCACAAGAGCACGGCATCGAGCTCATCGTCGTCGGCAGCAAGGGCATGCGCGGGCTACGGCGTCTCCTCGGCAGCATCCCTAACGGCATCGCCCACAAGGCTTCCTGCGCCGTGCACATCGTGAAGACAACCTGAGCGAGGAGTCGTCCGTGCGCTGTCCCATCTGTCGGGGAGAGACACCGGACGGGCGGCGCTTCTGCGCGGACTGCGGCAGTCCCCTTGGCACGCCGCGGTGTGGCTCGTGCGGGGCAGAGCTCCTCGCCGGGAAGGCCTATTGCGCCGACTGCGGCAGCCCGGTCACCTCCGGAGCCGGCGACGGTGCGGGCACGGCGCCGGCGGCGGGCACGGTTCTGGCATCGCAGGCGCCGGGTGCCGGCCTGATCTCCGGCCCGACCCCCGGCCCGGTCGCCAGCCCCTTGGGAGCTCTTCCAGAGCAGGCCCCGGTCGCCGAGCGGCGCATCTGCTCGGTCCTCTTCGTGGACCTCGTCGGCTTCACGCCGCTTTCGGAGAAGCGGGATCCCGAGGCCGTGCGCGAGCTGCTCTCGGCCTACTTCGAGCGCGCCCAGACGATCGTCGGCCGCTACGGGGGCACGATAGAGAAATTCATAGGCGACGCCGTGATGGCGGTGTGGGGGGCGCCGGTCGCCAACGAGGACGATGCCGAGCGAGCCGTGCGCAGCGGCCTCGAGCTCGTGGAGGCGGTCGCCCACCTCGGGGAGGAGTCGGCGACGGGCGACCTGCGGGCGCGCGGCGGGGTCGTCACGGGCGAGGTGGCCGTCACCATAGGGCGCGTGAGCGAGGGCATGGTCCTCGGCGACACGGTGAACAGCGCCTCGCGGCTCCAAAGCGTCGCCGAGCCCGGAACGGTCCTCGTCGACGAGTCGACGTTCCATGCCACCTCGGGAGCGATCGCCTTCGAAGAGGTGGGTGCCCTCTCCTTGAAGGGCAAGGAGGAGCCCGTGGCGGCCTGGCGGGCGCTGCGCGTCGTGGCGCAGCGCAAGGGCGTCGGGCGCTCGCAGGGCCTCGAGCCGCCCTTCGTCGGGCGCGACGGAGAGCTTCGCCTCGTAAAGGATCTGCTGCGGGCGACGATCGACGAGGGTCGGGCGCGCCTCGTCTCTGTGACGGGGGTGCCCGGGATCGGCAAGAGCCGGCTCGTCTGGGAGCTCCTCAAGTACGTCGACGGCCTGGCCGAGACCGTCAGCTGGCACCAGGGCCGCTCGCCCGCCTACGGCGAGGGGGTCACCTTCTGGGCCCTCGGCGAGATGGTCCGCATGCGAGCCCGCATCAGCGAGTCCGAGGACGCCCAAAGCTCGAGGGCGAAGATCGATGCCTGCCTTTCAGAGTACCTGGGTGACGCCGAGGAGCGCCGCTGGGTCGAGCCCCGCCTTCTGCACCTGTTAGGGCTGGCGGAGGCCCCGCCGGGCGACCGGGAGGAGCTCTTCTCGGCATGGCGCGCCTTCTTCGAGGCGGTGGCGGACAGCGGGCCGTCGGTCATGGTCTTCGAGGACCTGCACCGGGCCGACCCCGGCCTCATCGACTTCGTCGAGTCGATCCTCGAATGGTCGCGCAACCACCCGATCCTCGTCGTGACGCTCGCACGGCCCGAGCTCGTGGACCGTCGGCCCACATGGGGGGCGGGCCAGCGCAGCTTCTCGGCTCTGCACCTCGAGCGGCTTTCGGAGGAGGCCATGAGAGCCCTCGTGGACGGCTTCGTGCGCGGCCTCCCCGACAGCCTTGCCGGCGAGATCCTCGAGAGGTCCGAAGGCGTGCCGCTCTATGCCGTCGAGATGGTGCGCTCCCTCGTCGACGGCGGCTCGCTCGTCGAGCGCGGCGGCGCCTACGTGGTCTCGGGCGACCTCACGAGCCTGCGGGTCCCAGAGACGCTGCACGCCCTCATCGGCTCGCGCCTCGACGCCCTCCCGCCCGAACAGAAGGCCCTCCTAAAGGACGCCGCCGTGCTCGGTTCTACCTTCTCGGCGGACGCCCTCGCCATGCTCCAGGGCGTCGAGGCGCCGAAGCTCGACCAGGACCTCCGCGATCTCGTCCGCAAGGAGTTCCTCTCTGTCGACACGAACCCGCTCTCGCCCGAGCGCGGGCAGTACGGCTTCGTGCAGTCGCTCATCCACGAGGTGGCACGCTCGCGGCTCGCCCGCCGCGACCGCAGCGCCAAGCACCTCGCCGTCGCCGCCTACTACGAGTCGCTCGACGACCCCGAGCTCACTGCCGCCGTTGCGGCACATTACGTCGAGGCCTTCCACGCCGTGCCCGAAAGCGACGCCGGTCCCCTCGCCGCCATCGCCAGGGAGTGGCTCTCCCGGGCGGGTGAGCGAGCCCTCAGCCTCGGCTCGCCCGAGCAGGCCGAGGCCTTCTTCCGACGGGCACTCGAGCTGGCGCCCGAGGGCGGGGACCGGATCGGGTACCTGGAGAAAGCGGCGGAGGCCGCCGCGGCGGCGCGCCACCACGAGGAGGCCGTCTCGTTGCTGGAGGAGGCCATATCCGCCCACGAAGCCTGCGGGGACGCCAACCGAGCCGCCGGCGACGTCGTGAACCTCGCAGACGCCCTCTGTTACATGCGGCGGTTTGTCCAGGCGAGAGAGGTGTGCGAACGAGCCCTTGGCGACGGGAAGGTGCTCGACGACGTCGTGCGGGCCAAGCTCGCGGAGAGCGTCGCCCGCTGCCTTGTCCACTCCGGCAAGGCGGGCGACGCCCTTTCCTGGACCGAGATCGCCCTGGAGGCGGCCGAGCGGTCGGGCGAGCCGGCCGTCGTGGCGGCCTGCCTCGGGGGCCGCTCGGGGGCGCTGTTCCACCTGGGCCGCCGCCAGGAGTCCGTCGTGCTGGCGCGGGGGGTGGCGAAGCTCGCAGAGGAGCTCGGGGACCTCGTCGAGCTGTCCGTTGCCCTGCTCTCTCTGAGCGTCTACCTGCTCGGCGACGATCCCGTCAGCTCGGCTTCCATCGCTCTGCGGGCGGCCGAGGTGGCCCGCCGGGTGGGGCGTCGCGACACCGAGATGATGAACCTGTTCAACGCCGCCGAGACCTCGGTCTATCTCGGTCGATGGGGCGAGGCGCGAACAGCGATCGTCGAGCTCGAAGAGAGGGTCCAGACAGACTTCGACCGTATGTGGCTCGACACGATCGACGGCCTCCTCTCGGCACTCACCGGCGAGGGCGACCGGGGCCAGGAGATGATGACCCGTTACGCCGGGGAGGCAGAGAGGACCGAGTTCTTCTCTCAACGGACCACCTTCCACACCGCCTGTGCCATGGCGCGGCTGTCGGGAGGCGACCTCGCCGGTGCGCTGACAGACGCCCTCAAGTCCGTGGAGCTCGATCCGAATGGCATCAATGCGCCTTCTGCGCTCGCGGTCTGTGCCCGGGCTCAGCTCTGGCAGGGCGACGTCGAGGGGGTGACCGCTTGCCTCGAGAAGATGGCACACACGCGGGGGCGCTG
>JBOGHY010000034.1:0-12829 GCA_050742375.1 Acidimicrobiales bacterium
CTGCTCCGAAGCCCGGAGCGCGTACATCAGGCACCCAGATCTGCACAGGTCGCAGCCCTTGGGCGCGCAACCGAGCCCGGTGCTCGGCGACGCGTCGCTTCGATGCGGTTGTGGCGACCATCACGCCTCCTTCGTTACATGTAACGATAGCATGGGCAATTTCAGGTCCGGCACGCGGTGACCCAGTGCCGGCGTTATACGGCAGTCGTCGCCACCGCCCTTCCAGCTGCACCTTCGTGGTGTGGTGCTCTCGGGCCGGGCGGACGTCATCCTCGAACATGAGGATGGCGAGGTCCAGTCTCTCGCCATCGTCGACTACAAGACCGCCGCCGGCGAGGAGGGCCACCATGACCCGCAGCTTCAGGTCTACGCCGACGCCGGCAGGAGGGAGGGCCTGACGGTCCGGGCGGTCTACGTCCACGACCTTGGCGAGAGTGAGCGCCTGCCCGTCGACGTGAGTGGCACGGCCATCTCCGCCGCCGAGCAGACGGTCGTGTTGCTCTCGGAGCGCATGCGAGCAAGGGACTTCTCCCCGTCCCCGGCCCCGGCCAGCTGTCTTCGCTGCGACGTGCGCCCAATGTGCCGCTTCGCCATGTGAGCATGGACAGGAGCGGGCGCAGGAGCGAGCCGCTCTGAAGCCCTCGCCGGGCGGCGGATCACCCGTGTGGCCTCAGACGAGCGCCCGGGCGCCCCGCTTTCGCAGCTGGTCGGCGATGATGACGCGCTGCACCTCGCTCGTGCCCTCCCAGATCCGCTCGACCCGCAGCTCGCGCCAGAGGCGCTCGGCGACGTTCTCGCGCATGTAGCCACGCCCGCCGAAGATCTGCACCGCCCGGTCGGAGACGCGCCCCGCCATCTCGGAGGCGTACAGCTTCACCATCGAGGCCTGGGCGTGCTGGATCTTCGGGTCGCGGCCGTCGTCGACGCCGCCGGCGGCCTCGTAGACGATCGCCCGGGCGCAGTAGAGCTCCGTCAGGCTGTCGGCGAGCATGGCCTGGACGAGCTGGTAGTCGAAGATCGGGCGGCCGTAGGCGACCCGCTCGGAGGCGAAGGCGGAGGCCTCCTCGACGAGGCGCTGTGCGGCACCGAGGCAGCGGGCGGCCACCATGAAGCGCTCGAAGCGGAACCACTCGTAGGCAAAGGTCATGCCGCCGCCCTCTTCGCCCACGAGGTTCGAAGCCGCTACCCGCACCCCTTCGAAAGCGACGATTGGATGATGGTGGGCGATCGTGTGCGAATAGGCCGGTGTGCGCACGACCGAGACGCCGTCATGGGGGAGCTCGACCACGAACATGGCGTGCTCGCCGGCATGGTCGCCGCCTACGAGACGGGCCTGGAAGAAGGCGTAGGCGGCCTCGTTGTAGGAGGTGACGTGCCACTTGACGCCGTCGAGGACGTACTCGTCACCATCGCGCCGGGCCGTCGCCGTGATGGCGTCGACATCCGAGCCGGCGCCCTCCTCGGTGATGGCGTAGCACTCGGCCATCTCGCCCCGGATCGTCGGCAGCAGGAAGCGCTGGCGCTGGTCCTCGGTCGAGACGGCCACCCACCACTGCGGCGGCGTCGAGCACATCCACGCGAGGCCGTTCGTCACCCGCCCCACCTGCTCCTGCACGAGGACCTGCTCCAGCATGCTGCAGCCACCGCCGCCGAGCTCGGCCGGCATGTTGGTGGCCGTCAGCCCGAGCTCGCGGGCACGGGCGGTGTACTTGGCCACCAGCCCTGGCGGCAGCTCGCCCCCGCCGAGCTCCGCCTCGACCTCGTGGCTCATGAGCTCCTCCACGAAAGCCCCTGCTTTCTCGGCGATCTCGACCTCGCGCTGGCTCAGCCCGTACATGGCTCCCACCCCTTCCTTGACTGACTGTTCAGTCTATGCGAGGCTCCTGGCCGTGCGAAGCCCCCTTCCCGAGTCCGCCGACGCCGTCGTCGTCGGCGGCGGCACGATCGGGGGCTGGTGCGCCTGGTTCCTCAAGCGCGCGGGCCTTAGAAGCGTCGCCGTGGTCGAACGCGGGCACCTCGGCTCTGGGGCCTCCAGCCGGGCTGCGGGCATGGTGCGCGCCCAGGGCGGCACCGAGGTGGCTGTTCGCCTCGGCATGTGGTCGAGGGACTTCTATTCCCGCCAGCAGGACGAGATCGGTGTCGACTCGGGCTTCGTCACACAGGGCTACTTCATGCCCGCCTTCGACGAGGGCGAGGCGAAGATCGCCCACGACCGCCTCGAGATGCAGCACTCGGCCGGGCTCGGCGAGGCGGTTTGGCTCGGGCGTTCCGAGGCCGAGGCGCTCAACCCGACGCTCCGCAGGGGGATCTGCCTCGGGGGGACCTACGCCCCCGGGGACGGGTGGCTCGACGCGCCCCGCAACGTGCTCGCCTACGGGGTCGCCTTGGCGCTGGCCGGCGTCGAGGTCCACGAGCACACCACCTTTCGCGGGCTTTATTGCGAGGGCGGTGGGCTGTGCGCGGTCGAGACCGACGCCGGCGTCGTGCGCGCCCCCCGAGTCGTGCTCACCGGCGGGCCCGACATTGCCGAGGTGGGCGAGCTCTGCGGCGTGCGCGTGCACGCAGGCGGCACGCGCCACCAGGTGGCCGTGACCGAGCCGCGTCCCGAGCTCCGAGCCGAGGTCCTCGGTCCGATGGTCTTCGACATCGCAGAGGGCCTCTACTGGCGCCCGGAGGACGGAGGGCTCCTCTTCGGGATGTCGAACCCGGCCGAGCCCCCGGGGCCCGCCCGCGAGGTGGACTGGGACTATCTCGAAAAGATGCGGGACCGAGTCGCGGAGCTTGTGCCTGTGACCGAGGGGCTTTCGATGAGGAGGGTGTGGGCGGCAACGATGGACTACACCGCCGACCACCTGCCCATCCTCGGGCCGGCTCTCGGCCCGGGTGGCGCCGCCCTTGCGGGCGTCACCGTCGCCTCCGCCGGGGGCCACGGCATGATGTGGGGTCCCGCCGTCGCCCGCGTGGCGGCCGACCTCGCTCTCGGGCTCGACACCTCGGTCGCCGACGTCTCGATGCTCGGTCTCGATCGTTTCGACTCCGATGGCCGAAGCCGCCTCGAGACGGACCCGATCGCCCTCCCGTTCCCCGAAAGGACAGTCACATGATCGATGCATCCGCGCCTGCGGCCACGCCCGTGCTCCGCGACGCCTCCAGCCGGGGCGACCTGGAGGACTGGGGCCGCCTCGAGGAGGCGACCGGGCCCGAGATGTCGACCTCGGGCATCACCCTTTGGACCGACGGCGCCGGCTCGGAGTCCGGCATCTGGCAGTGCACCCCCGGCCCTTCGCGCTGGCTGCTCGAGACGAACGAGTTCGTCCACCTGCTCTCGGGGCAGATGACCGTCACCGCCGACGGCGCCGAGCCGATCGAGCTCGGCCCGGGCGACTCGGCGGTCTTCCCGAAGGGGTGGGCCGGGACCTGGGACATCCACGAGGTGCTGCGCAAGCTGTACGTGATCTTCTGATCCGAGGCGGCCTCGCCGTGACGTGAGGCGAGAGCGCGCCCCGAGATCGGGCATCCCAATCGGTCAAGCACTGGGCCCGACGCGCCGATAACGAGGCGGAGAGTCATCGGCCTACGAAAGCGAGGTCGACCTTGGGACCGTTGACCCGTTCGACAGCGCGGCCACCGGCCGGCGCCATGTCGGCCTTGCCAGGTCCGGCCGGCGCGCGGCCGTCGACGAGGGCCGGGCCCGGTGCGGCGGTACTCGCCCTTTACGGCCGCAGCAGGCGGTTGTGGGTGCGGCCGATGAATGTTCTCTGGTCGCTCTACGTGATCCTCGGCAGCCTCCTTCTCGCCTACATCGTCGAGATGGGGCTTCGCTCTCCGCTGGCCGCAGGAACGGCCGTGAGCGGCTGGGGCGTGGACGCCTTCGAGCTCGTCGTCGCCCTCATCTGCCTTTGGAGGCTGGTCGCCTACCGCTCGAAGCGGGGGTTCGTCCTCATGCTCGGCTGTGGCTTGCTCTGCTGGTGCGCCGGGGACGTCGCCTTGACGATCGAGTCGCTCGGGGGGCGGACGCCACCGGCGCCTTCGGTCGCCGACATCTTCTACCTCGCCTTCTACCCCCTCGCCTACGGGGCCGTCGTCCTCTTCATGAGGGCCGAGCTGCGGCGCTTCACCTCGCCGGGGTGGCTCGACGGCGCCGTCGCCGGGCTCGGCTCTGCCGCCGTGTGTGCAGCGTTCGCCTTCGGGAGCGTCGTGCACTCCACCGGCGCCGGCACCGCCGCCGCCGCCGTCGGCCTCGCCTACCCGATCGGCGATCTCCTGCTCCTCGCCCTCGTGATCGGCGGCACCGCCCTCGTATCGGGCCGGGGTAGAGCACCGTGGCTGTTCCTCGCAGGAGCATGCTCGCTCACCGCCGTCGGCGACACGTTCAACTTGTTGCAGTCCAACGCCGTGCACCCCGCCCTCGTCGGAACGGTGTTCAACGCCGTCGCCTGGCCGGGCGCATTCCTCCTCATGTCGATGGTGGTCTGGCTGGAGCCGAAGCCGCCCGATCCCCTCGCCGTGCGACGGCCGGCGGGCCTCGCCCTGCCCGGTCTCGGCGCCCTTGCCGGGCTCGGGATCCTCTTCGTCGGGGCCGTCCACGGCGTTAGCCGGGTCGCGATAGGCCTTGGAGTCGCGACCCTCGTGCTCGCCGGGGTACGCCTCACTCTGTCGGCGCGAAGCCTGCGTATCCTCACCGAGGACCGCCGCCGGCAGTCGATGACGGACGAGCTGACCGACCTCGGCAACCGGCGGCACCTGTTCCACGTGCTCGAAAAGCTCTTCTCGGGAACCCGAGGCGATCCCCGCTTCACACCCCGGGCGATCGCCTTCCTCTTTCTCGACCTCGACCGCTTCAAGGAGATCAACGACTCGTTCGGCCACCACGCCGGCGACGAGCTGCTCCGCCAGCTCGGACCGAGGCTGCTTGCCGTGCTTCGCGAGAAGGACATCCTCGTGCGCCTCGGCGGGGACGAGTTCGGGGTGCTCCTCCTCGACGCCGACGAGGCTGTGGCCCGGGAGGTGGGGCTTCGCCTCATCGAGGCGGTGCAGGCACCCTTCCTCGTCGACGCGCTCAGCGCCACCATCGGCGCCAGCATCGGTATAGCTCTCGCGCCGGCGCACGCTTCGGACGCCGAGACGCTGCTGCGCCACGCCGACACGGCCATGTACCGGGCCAAGCTGAGCGACTGGGCCATCGAGACCTACGACCCCGACCTGGACGGGCGCAACGACCTCCTGCGGCTTGCCGAGCGGCTCCAGGCGGCCCTCGTCGAAGAGCGCTTCGTCCTTCACTACCAACCTCAGCTCGACTTGCGGAGCGGTGCCATCGTCGCCGTCGAGGCGCTCCTCAGGTGGTCCGAGCCGGGCATCGGGACCGTGCCGCCGCTCAAGTTCCTCCCCGTCGCCGAGGAGGCGGGCCTCATGCCGGCGCTCACCGCCTTCGTGCTGGACAGGGCGCTGCGACAGTGTCGGGCCTGGCACGACGAGGGCCGCAAGGTCGCCGTCTCGGTCAACGTCTCGCCTTCCAACCTCTTGGAGCAGGGCTTCACGGCGATGGTCGCGGCGAAGCTGGCGCAGTGCGGAGTTGCTCCCGGCGCCCTCGTGCTCGAGATCACCGAGACCTGCATCATCTCGAACCACGCACGCACGAAGTCGGTCGTGGAGGAGCTGAACGGCCTCGGCGTCACGGTGTCCATCGACGACTTCGGGGCCGGCTTCACCTCCCTCGCCCACCTGAGCAACCTCCCCGTCGGCGAGCTGAAGCTGGACCGGACCTTCGTCTCGGACCTCGTGGCGAGGGATAATTCCCGCGACCTCGACCTCGTGCGGTCGACGGTCGACCTCGGCCACTCGCTCGGCCTGCGCGTCGTGGCCGAGGGCGTCGAGGATCTCGCCACGCTCGACCTGCTCGCCAGCGTGGGCTGCGATCTCGCCCAGGGGTACTTCATCTCCCGGCCCGTGCCGGCCTCCGAGCTCGAGCTCGGGCCGGCACTGCCGCCGAGAGCGGGAGGCCCGGATCTTGCCTCGGCTGGCGAGCCCGCCCTGAGCGGGCAAGCGGCGGGCTGAGGAGCCCGGCCCGGCTGCAGCGTCGCTCGGGCCGCCGCCCGCCGCCGCCCTCGACCCGTGGGTCAGTCGCCGTCTGGGGCGGTGAGCAGCTCGATCATCGGGTTCAGCATGGTTAGGTGGCCGTGATCCTCGCCGACCATGCCCTCGGCGAGCAGGCGCACGCCCGGGGTCAGGCCCCCCACGTTGCGCCGCCCGAACACGAGCGACATGCGCCCACTGCCGTCCTCGACGGTCGCCACCAAAAGCGGCATCTCGCCCGAGGGCTGGACCCGCACCGACTGCACCCTCCCAAAGACGGTGGCGCGCCGGCGCTGGCACAGGGCGGCGATAGCGACCACTCCCGGGCCGACCGGTACGGCCAAGGCTCTTGCGGCAGGGACCTCTTCGGCGCCAGTTGCGCCCTCGGTCCGTGCGCTACTTGCGCCCCCGGGCCCTGCGGCGCCGTTGGCTTCGCCCGTCCCTCCGGTGCCGCCCTTCCCTCCGGCGCCGCCGCCCGTCCCTGCGGCGCCGTTGGACGCGCCCCGGTTCCGGCGGCGCCCGTCGTGACCGAGCAGGGGCTCGGCGTCTACGAGGAACGGGACGATGGTGGCGTTCGCATGTGAGATCCGGCTCACCTGGGCGGAGATGCGGTCGGCTGTACGGTCGTGGAGCAGCCTCGCCCAGGCTCTCGGGTAGGCACGGCGGGGAAGGATGACGCTCACCTCGGTCTGGCCGTCGCCGAGGGCCTCGGCTACAAGGACAAGGGCGTCGCGGACAAGGCGCCGGCTCGGGCAGTCGACGAGCTCCAGGGTGAGAGTGCTCGGGATTCCGAGGTGCTCCCATCTCTCTCGCAACTCGTCGGCGGCCCTGCGGTCGAGGACGAAGTGGACGGCTCGCAGCTCGTCGGGGCTGAGGGTGCGGCCGTACTGGATCGCTCGTGCGGTCGCCAGGTCGAGGCGGTCGACGAAGATGAGCACCACGTGGCGGCGCAGCGCCGGCACCTCAGCTGCCTTTTGGGCGCCCTCCTCCAGGTGGCTGTGCTCCCGGCTGTACTGGCGGTTGAGCCTGATCAGCATCACGAGCAGGATGGGGAAGGCGACGACCACGACCCAGGCGCCCTCGAGGAACTTGGTCGAGGCGAAGATGAGCACGACGGCCGCCGACACGACGGCGGCGGCGCCGTTGATGGCGAGCTTCAGCCTGAAGCGCCCCTCCCGGTGGACGAGGTGGTGCTTCACCATCCCGAGACCGGCCATGGTGAAGGCGGTGAAGACGCCGATCGCGTAGAAGGCGATCAAGAAGTCGAGGTTTGACCTCGTGGCGACAAGGAGAGCTATCGCCACCACCGACAGCACGAGGATGCCGTTGGAGAAGACGAGACGGTGGCCCCGCTTGGTCAGCTGGCGCGGCAGGAAGGCGTCGCCGGCCACGAAGCTCGCCAAGAAGGGGAAGCCGTTGAAGCTTGTGTTGGCTCCGGTCCAAAGCACGAGCAGCCCAGCCAGCTGGAAGAGGTAGAACAGGGCACGCCCGCCCCCGCCTGCGCCGAAGACGGCGCGTGCCTCCTGGGCGATCACGGTCGGGGCGCCGGACGAGAAGGGTGCCGCGTGCGAGAAGTGGGCGAGGACGGTCACCCCGAGCACGAGGGAGCCCAGAGTGGCGCTCATCACGACGAGCACCTTGCGGGCGTTGATCCCCTCAGGAGGGCGGAAGGTCGACACCCCGTTCGAGATGGCCTCGAGCCCCGTGAGCGACGACCCGCCGTTGGCGTAGGCCTGGAGGACGAAAAAGAGCCCCGCGCCGGCGAAGATGCCGGCTCCCGGATGGCCGAGGTGCACGATGCCTGCACGGTGCAGGTCGAGCACCGGCAGGCTCCCCGTGGCGGTCTTTACGAGGCCCCAGATGATCATGGTCCCCATGGCGAGGATGAAGAAGTACACGGGAAGAGCGAAGGTCCTGCCCGCCTCGCGGATGCCACGGAGGTTGCCGTAGCAGAGGAGGACCACGACGACGACGCTTATCTCGACCTGGTACGAACCTGCGGCGGGGAAGGCCGACACGAGCGCGGCGGTGCCGGCGGCCGTCTGCACGGCGACGGTCACCGTGTAGTCGATGAGGAGTGCCACAGCCGAGATCTGGGCGATGTTCGGACCGAGGTTCTCGCGTGCGACGACATACGAGCCGCCGGCCCGGGTGTAGACCTGCACCACCTCGCGGTACGAGAGGGTGACGAGGATGAGCACGGCGAGGATGACTCCCGTGATCGGCACGACGAGCGAGAAGGCGGCCACCCCGACGACCGGCACGAGGATGCGCAGGATCTCCTCGCTCCCGTAGGCGGAAGAGCTGATGCAGTCCGGTGCCAGCACCCCGAGGGCCGCGATCTTGCCGAGGCGCTCGCTATGCAGCTGCTCGGTGTTGAGCGGGCGACCAAGGACCCTGTTCTTCACGCGGTAGGAGAGTGTCTCGGGGACGAGAGGAGGCTCCTCGCACACCGCCGGACGAGAGCGCGTGATCATCGGCGCCCGGGACGCACCATGTCTGCTGGTCTAGCTGGGCGGCACTCCGGCTCCTTGGCCGCCTCACGCTTTCCTAGCGTGGATCCGGGCGATCCTCACGCGATCCGAGCGCCGGCGAGGCCACCTCGGGGCGGTCGCGCTGGAACCGGTAGCCCATGCCGGGCTCGGTCAAAAAGCACCGTGGCCGGGACGGATCCGCTTCCAGCTTGCGGCGTATCTGGGTCATGAAGACCCTCAGGTAGTTGCCGTCGCCCTCGAAGCTCGGCCCCCGGACCTCACGCAGCAGCTGGCTCTGGGAGACGAGCTTGCCTTCGTTGCGGACGAGAACCTCGACGATGTGCCACTCGGTCGGGGTCAGTCGTACCTCTCCGCCGGCCGCGACCACTCGCTTCGCCCCGAGGTCGATGGAGATGTCGCCCGTCGTGACGACGGCCTCGCCAGCTTCGGGCGCCGACCGCCTGAGCGCCGCTCGTATGCGCGCCAGGAGCTCGTTCATGCCAAAGGGCTTGGTCACGTAGTCGTCGGCGCCGACGTCGAGCGCCGTCACCTTCGCCCACTCTTCGTGGCGGGCCGACAGGACGATGACAGGGACCGTCGACCACGCCCGCAGCCCCCTCAGCACCTCGATTCCGTCCATGTCCGGCAGGCCGAGGTCGAGGACCACGACGTCGGGATGGTGGCGCGCCGCCTGGCCGAGGCCCGACGGGCCGTCCTGTGCGAGGTCGACCTCGTAGCCGAAGGCTCGAAGGCTGACTCCGAGTGCCCTAAGGAAGGGTCCCTCATCGTCGACGACGAGGATCCTCGTCACTCCGACCGCCGGCCCGCAGGCGCTGCACCCATGAGCGGCAGGGACGACCGTGCCGCCGGCAGGCGGACGACCATGGTCGTGCCCGGCGGCTGCCTTTCGGCCGGGCTCGCCGAAGTGTCGGGCTCGGCTCGGTCCTCCACGTAGAGCTCTCCGCCCATGGCCTCGACGAAGCCTCTCGCCACCGCCAGGCCGAGCCCGACACCTGCGCCGCGGGGGCTGTCGCCGAGGCGCTGGAATGCCTCGAAGACCCGTTCGCGGTCCGCCGGGCGGATCCCCGGGCCGCGGTCCGAGACCCGGAGCTCGACTCCGCCGCCGGTCGTACTGGCGGCCAGCTTCACCGGCTCCCCTTTGGGCGAGACTTTGACTGCATTGTCGACCAGGTTGGCGACCACCCTCTCGAGGAGGACGGCGTCGGCCAAGACCTCCGGCAGGGTGGCGGGCATGTCAACCTCGACTGCGGCCGCCTGGCCGCTCGGAAGCAGCCCGGCGAGGGCGCTGCCGACGACCTCCTCGAGCGAGACCGCCTGTGCCCGCACGGCCACGGCGCCGGCCCGGAGCCTGCTCATGTCGAGCAGGTTGGCGACGAGGCCGCTCATGCGGTCGGCTTCGGAGTCGATCGTGGAAAGCAGCTCCGTCCTTGCCGCAGGCTCGAAAGCAGCTTCCCCCGCCAACAGGCTCGTCGCGGCGGCCTTGATCGAGGCGAGGGGGGTCCGAAGGTCGTGGCTGACGGCAGCGAGCAGGGCGCCTCTGAGCTCGTTCGCCTTCACGAGGGCGGCAGCCCGGGCCGCCTCCTCGGAGAGGCGGCGGCTCTCGAGGGCGAGGGCGAGCTGGGCGGCGAACGCGTTCAGCACCGCCCGGTCCTCCGCCGTCAGATCCTTGGCGACGACGACGAGGCGAACCTCTGCGCCGAGGTTCAGCTCGAGAGAGGGCGATGAGGGAGAAGCGGTGGTCTTCGAGCCGTAGGCGGCCTCGACGGACCAGGTGTGGCCCACCGCCCGAAGGAGCGCCACGCTCTCGGCCCTGAAAGTCGAGCCGAGGACGGCCACGAGGTCGGTGAGGGCGTCCTCCCCGCGAAGCAGCGATCCCGCCATGGTGGCGAGAGCCTCCGCCTCGCTCCGGGCCCGGCGGGCGTCGGCCGCCCGGCGGGCAGCGACTCCCACGAGCACGCTCACTACTCCGGCCACCACGACATAGGCGACGAGGGCGGACACCGACCTCACGTCGGCGATCGAGAACGTGTGGAGAGGCGGGACGAAGTACCAGTTGAGGAGGAGGAAGGCGGCCACCACCACCGGGATGGCGGCGACGATGCCGCCGAGGGTCGCCACGGCGGTCACGACGAGCAGGTAGCTCGGAAGCGCCCCTGAGAAGCCCACCTGGGAGCGGATCGCGGTCAAAAGGACCGTGAGGAGCGGCAGGGCAAAAGAGGCGAGGGCGAAGGCGGCCATCTGGCGCCGCCGCGAGATCCTGGCTGTGGGACGCCAGGCGGAGGGCCAGGCGGGAAGCGACCAGGCACCACGTGCGGTGGGAGGGGGCGCGTGGCGCCCCGATACGACCTGGACGTCGAAGCGAGCGTCCTTCGTGGTGGCCGCCTCTCGCAGCAGCCGTCTCGCCACCGATCCGGCCGGCATGTGAAGAGAGCGCGGGTGAGCACCCGCGCCGACCACTATCTGGCCGGCGTTCTCGGCTCTCGCAAGCTGCGCGAGGGACCGGACCACGTCGCGGCCGACCACCTCCCTGTAGGTGCCCCCGAGCTCGGTCAAGAGCAGCAGGTGGGCGTCGAGGAGGGCGGTGCTGCCTGAACTTGCGGCCGAGAGAGCCTCGCGCCGACCTTCTTCTGCAGAGCCCGGGCTTGCATGGTGCCTGCCATTTGCGACCTGGCGGACGTGCACGCCGAGCAGCTCTCCGCCGGCTGCCGTGGCGAGCACGGCTGCCCGGCGGATCAGGTCGGCGCCCGAGGGCGAAGAAGGTATGGCGACGAGAACACGAGCAGGCGCCGCCCACGGGCCGGCGTCACCGCTCACCGCCCTGGCCTCCCTTCGCAGGTCTTTGGCCTGGGGTCCGATAATTTGGGCCATGCCGGCCAAGTTTCCCACGACCCCGATGTCAGGTCCGCGCCGGCGCGCGGGAGCCTCGCTGGAGCCTCGGGTCCATCGAGGCCCGGTTAGGCTCCGCCGTGCGAGCAGAGCTCCCGGGCAGCGGGTCGTCGACTCCGAGGCGAGAGGAGCTGGGTCACGATGAACGCGCTCACCGGTCCACCTGTCACCGAGCACGGGCTCGCCGCCGGCCGCCGCGGATGGAGGCGGAGCCCTCGGGCCGTAGGTGCGACGGTCCTTGCTGCGGTTGCCACCGCGCTGGCTGCGGGCACGCTCATCGCCAGGCGCCTCGGCTACGGCGTCGGGGGCAATTGCGTCGTGCGCTGTCGCGACGGGCACCTCTTCACGACGATATGGATCCCGGGGGCGTCGCTCAAGGCGCTACGCCTCGGGTGGTGGAGACTGCAGCGCTGCCCGGTCGGCACCCATTGGACCTTGGTGTCACCCGTGCGCCCGGCGGACCTGAGCGACGAGGAGCGGGACTTCGCCCGCGACCATCGCGACGTGCGCCTTCCCTGAAACACGGCGAGCTCGGAGAGCGACGCCACCACCCGGTCGCCGAGCAGCTCGGTGTGGATCCCACCGGCTCCGAGCACGAGCACCGCCCGAGCAGAGACAGGCTCTCCAGCTGATGTGCCTACGGTGCTCTGCTGCGGGCCGACGTGCGGATCGTGAGCCCGTACGCGCTTACGAGGCCTGGGTATCAGGAACCGCATCAGTGTTAGTCGTCGTCTCAGCGCGTGAGTACAGGAGGCGGTCGATTGCAGCGGCAATGACGCCGCCCACGAGCGGGGCCACGATGAAGAGCCAGAGTTGGCTGAGCTGACCTCCTCCTACGAACACCGCCGGACCCAGACTGCGCGCGGGGTTCACCGAGGTGCCGTCGAGGGGGATGCTCATCACATGGATGAGCATGAGCGAGAAGCCGATGACAAGCCCGGTAACGGGCACGTTTACCTCGTGGCGGGTGACTACGAGGATGACGAGCACGAAGGTGGCGGTGAGGACGACCTCCGCTCCGAACGCGCCCGCTGCGTTCAGGCCGATCATCGAGTAGGAGCCATAGCCGTCTGCACCGACGCCGATGGTATGGACGGAGTAGTGCGGCGTACCCGACGCGATCCCGTAGAGCACGGCCGCCCCGCCGATCCCTCCGACGCACTGGGCGATCCAGTAGCCGATGGCCTCCGAGACAGATATTCGTCTCGCTGCGAGAAAGCCGATGGTAACCGCCGGGTTCACATGGCAGCCGGAGATCGGACCGATCGCGTACACGAGCACCAGTAGCACTAGGCCGAACGCGAGCGCCGTGGCAATCACGCCCGAGGAGTTGCTCATGCCCGCGACCTTGAACCCGAAGCTGAGCATCGCGGTGC
>JBOGHY010000035.1:0-4321 GCA_050742375.1 Acidimicrobiales bacterium
GGCGTAGGTCGAGCATCGGGAGGGGCTTTCGTAGCTCTATGCGCACAGTCGTGGCGCCGAGGGCGAGGCCGGCTGCGAGTGCCGCCAGCACGCCCGGCGAGCCCCAGCCGTCGGTGGGTCCCTGCACCACGCCGTAGAGGAAGAGCGCCAAGCCTCCACCGGCGACGAGGAAGCCCGGCAGGTCGAAGCGTCCCGGCTCGGTCTGGCGCTGCTCGCGCAGCAGCAGGAGCCCGAAGCCAAGGGCGGCAAGGCCGACGGGGATGTTCACGTAGAAGATCCACCGCCAGGAGAGCTGGTCGACGAAGAAGCCCCCGAGGATCGGCCCGCTCGCGGGCGCCACCGTCGTCGGGATGATGAGCAGGCGGGCGATGCCGGCCCTGCGTGCGGGCGGGTAGGCCCGCCAGAGCATCGCCGTGGCGACGGGGATCATCATGCCGGCGCCGACGCCCTGGACGATCCGGAAGGCGACCAGCTCCGGCAGGCTTGTCGAGATTCCGCAGAGCGCCGAGGCTCCTGTGAAGACCGCCAGCGCCAAAAGGAAGGTGCGCTTGGTGCCGAAGCGGTCGCCGACCCAGCCCGAGGCGGGTATGAATATGGCGAGCGAGACGAGATAGCCGACGACGAGCCACTGGATCTGCGCCGTCGTCACCTGGAAGTCCCGTGACAGCCTGGGCAGGGCGACGTTCACGATCGTGGCGTCCATGATGTTCATGAACGTGCCAAGGACGTAGATAGCCGCCACGGCGCGGCGCCCTGTGGCCCTCGCCGCTACTCCCGTTGTCCCGGTTGTCCGGCGCGCGGCGGGCGCCAGGGGTGTCGCGGGTGGGGCGTCGGCTTCGTCGGATCGGGGGCGCGGCGCACCGTCGGCCTCGCTCGGCCGTCGGGCCACCGCGGGCTCAGACCGGGAGAGGCTGCGAGATGCCCACGCCGCCCTTCGTCCCGGCGCCGTATCGCCCTATCTCGGCGTCGAGGTCGAGGGGGCCGATCCGTCTCCGCGCATCGAGCGCTGCGTCGTCGAGGCGGTCCGCCGGAACGATCCAGGCAATCTCGAATTCGAGGCCGTCCGGATCCCTGCCATAGAGCGACTTCGTGGTGCCGTGGTCTGAGGCTCCGACGAGGGCACCCTCGTTGGCCAGTGACGTGGCAAGGCGCCGGAGCTCGGCCAAGGTGTCGACCTCCCAGGCGAGGTGGTAGAGACCCACCTGCTGGCGCCCTGCGGTCGACGCCCCCGCCGCCCCGCCGATCTCGAACAGACCGATGTCGTGGTCATTGGTCGAGCCTGGCGCCTGGAGGAAGGCGGCGCCGTTGAAGCCCTCGGGAGTCATGTTGATGGGGCGGAACCCGAGTACCTCCGAGTAGAAGCTCGCCGAGCGCTCGACGTCTCGTACGTAGAGGACTGCATGGTTCAAGCGGGTGATGGGCATCTGGGCTTTGGCCTCCTTCCGTGGCGAGAACGCACACGCGGGAGGTCGTATTCCGCGGGCTCGGAGTGACACGGGGCCTTTCTGACCTGTGACGGCGCCGTCCAGGCGCCGCGGCGATCAGGCGGGATCGTCGAAGCGCACCGTCGCCGACTGCTCCTCGGTCGCCCTCACGAGGTTCACGACCAGCTCGTCGGCGTCGGTGTCAAGGGCGGCGTGGAGGTCGTCGATGCTCTTCGTCTCCCGCCCACCGATCGCTGTGATGACGTCGCCGCGGCGCAGCCCGGCCCTGGCGCCCGGCCCAGCCTCCTCGACTCCCCGTACGAGGAGGCCTTCGACGTGGTCGAGACCCGCAGCCTCACGGAGGTGTCTCGCCGCCTGAGGCGGGATTATCGCCACGCCTAGGCGCCGGCGCGAGGGGACCTTTCCCTCCGAGAGGGCGGCGATGCGCTGGCGCAGGTCGTCTCCAATGGCGAGGGCAAGGTAGAAGCCTTCCTGGAGGCGGTGGGTGTTGATGCCGACGACGCGACCGTCACGGTCTAGGACGGGCCCGCCTGACGATCCCCTCGCAAGGGGCGCCGTGTGCTCGAGGCTGCCGGAGATGCGTCGGCCGCGCGGCCCTCGGAAGCTCCGGTCGACCGAGGAGACGGTTCCCGACGTCGCCCGCAGCCCGCGCCCTCTTGCGTTCGACAGGGCGACGACGAATGTCCCGAGCGTCGGAGTCTCCTCCGACCACTCGATCGCCGGAGCCTGCCCCGTGTTGACCGAGACCACGGCGAGGTCGCCGTCGACGTCCACGCCCACGGCCGTTGCAGTTTCGACCCGCCCGTCGGCGAAGGTGACGCGGGTCTCGGCGTCTCTCAGGTTGTGGGCATTGGTGACGACCGATCCCTCGTCGATGACGAAGCCCGTGCCAAGGCGGTTGACCGCCACCACGGAGGGGCCGACCCTGTCGGCGGCCGCGGTGATGACGCTGCTGATCTCCTCGAGGACTGACATGTGCACTGGCTCCTGTTCCTGCATTGACGCCGACCGGGCGTCGATAGCTCTAGATTTGTAAGTTGCATCTTACAAGTATCAACCGAGTCGGCGCACGTCGGGTAGGAAGGCAGCCATGCATGGATCATCGTCAGCCCTGGACGCGGCGCTCCGGCGCGTCGGAGACCGTTGGACCCTTCTCGTGGTGGCTGCTCTCCTGGAGGGCCCCCGCCGTTTCGGCGAGCTTCAGGAGGCAGTTCCCGACGTTGCAACGAACATACTTTCGAGTCGACTTCGTCGGCTCGAGCATCATGGCCTAGTCGTGTCGAGACCGTATTCCGAGCGGCCCCTGCGCCTCGAGTACCAGCTGAGCGGGGGAGCCGCGGAGCTCGCGGGCGTGCTGCGACTGCTCTCGACGTGGGCGGGGGCAGTTGACGAGGCGCATCCGCCGGCGCACTGGGCGTGCGGCACCCCCCTCGAGGTCCGGTACTTCTGTCCGACCTGCCAGGTGGTGGTGCTGGGCGGCGTGGGTGCCGACGCGGTGGGCGCCGACGCGGGCAGCGAGGAGACCGTGTGGGCCAGCGAGGAGACCGTGTGGGCCTGAGGACCATCGAGGAGACGCCACCAGCAGCAGTGCGGCCCAGGGTTAGCGGCAGTGCGCAGGGTGCAGGGTTACCGAGGGAGACGATGGTGTCGGTCCATGAAGCCGATCATTCGGTCGATCGGCGCGGCGTTGCGTCGGTGGGCACGGCGGCGATCTGCCGGAAGGGCATCCCCTCGCCCCGGTATTGGGCGGGGAGGGTGTCCTCGGCCGCGCCAGTGTCCCCGGGTGAGCGGCAGGAGCTCGGCGGGCGGAGCGGCGCTCCTTCCACCGTCACGCCGCCGGCCGACCCACGCGCGATGCCTGTCGCTGACCTCACTGCCTGCTGTGCCCCGATCACCGGCGGAGTGCTGAGGCTCGAGGTGGTTGAGCGGCTGGCCAGGGTGCTCAAGGCACTTGCACAGCCGACTCGGCTGCGGTTGGTGTCGTTGATCGCCGCGCACCAAGGGCGGAGACGTGTCTGTGGTGTAGCTCGTCAGATCGGTTCGGGCCTCTCTCCTGGGACCGCTGTCAGCTGGGGGATCGGAGGAAGCTGAGCAGGAGGTGGCGCTCCGTGTTGTCGACATTCGTGTCAACGACTACGACGGTCTGCCAGGTCCCGAGGACAACTGCGCCCTCGCGGACCGCCAGCACGAGTGAGGGGCAGACGAATGCCGGCAGCAGATGATCGCGCCCGTGGCCGGCGGAACCATGGCGGTGGAGGTAGCCACCTCCGCGCGGCATCATCCGGTCGAGCGCAGAGGCAAGGTCGGCTTCGGAGCCTGAGCCGGTCTCGATGAGGGCGAGACCGGCGGTGGCATGGGGAAGGAAGGCGTGGCACAGGCCATCGGCCTTGTCCCGGCAGAATTCCTTGACCTGCGCGGTGACGTCGGTGACGAGCTGACGCCCCGTGTGGATGGTGATGTCCTCGGTGTCCGTCGCGACCTCACAGGTCGGCTTGAGCGGGATGCCTCTTCGGAGCAAGCTCCAGCCGGACGGACCGCAGAGGCCCGACCCCGCTCGTCATCCGCGGTCGGAGCGGTCCCGGCGGAACCGGCGGTCACGTGTGACCAAGGTTCCTGCCGCGATACAGACGACGCCGGCCATGCCAGAGACCAGGCCGAAGGTCGTGAAAGCCAGGCCCAGGGTCAGCGCCACCAAGACGATCCCAGCGGCGATGAGGACACTGCCCATGCAGCCAACCTTATGCGAAGAGGGTTTGGCGCACCTGCAGCGAGGCTGGCCCGGTGGCAGGATGCTGTGAAGGCTCAGCGCAGTCGGAAGCATGAGGGCCGCTAGCTCATCGGGTAGAGCAGGGGACTTTTAATCCCAAGGTGCCGGG